>JBAVJR010000182.1:0-33763 GCA_049687855.1 Steroidobacteraceae bacterium
TGCGCATTCCGGTCGCGGACGGCGAAATCCCTGCATATCGCGCCATGCCCGCCAAGGGCAAGCACTTCCCGGTCGTGCTGGTCGTGCAGGAGATCTTCGGTGTGCACGAGCACATCAAGGACGTCTGCCGGCGCTTCGCGAAGCAGGGTTACTGTGCCATCGCTCCTGAACTCTATGCGCGCCAGGGCGACGTCTCGAAGATCAGCGACTGGAAGCAGATCTTCGCGGAAGTCGTCAACAAGGTGCCCGACGCCCAGGTGATGTCCGATCTCGACGCGGCTGCTGCCTGGGCCGTCAAGTCGAGCAAGGGCGACGAGCGCAAGCTTGCCATCACCGGGTTTTGCTGGGGCGGCCGCATCACCTGGCTCTATGCCGCGCACAACAGGGATCTGAAGGCCGGCGTCGCCTGGTACGGCCGCCTCAAAGGCGAGGCAACAGAGCTGCAGCCGAAGTACCCGCTCGATGTCGTCGCCGAGATCGACGCGCCGGTGCTGGGCCTGTACGGCGGCAAGGACCAGGGTATTCCGCTGGCTGACGTCGAGGCCATGCGTGCCGCACTCAAAGCGGAGGACAAGCCGTCGGAGATCGTGGTGTACCCCGAAGCGGGCCACGCGTTCCTCGCGGACTATCGGCCGAGCTATCGAGCGGACGACGCGGCGGCCGGCTGGGCTGCGTGCCTCGCGTGGTTGCGCAAGCACGGCGTGGATTGAGGCGCTAGAACTTCCAGAGCACGCCGACCGAGGGCACGAGCGGCAGCCAATGCCGCAGTTCGCGGTCCAGCGTCGGCGTGCCATCGACGACGTCGTATTCAATGTCGGTGCAGCACGGGTTGCGCCTGTCGAATGCGTTGGTCACCTCGCCATGGACGGTCAATGTGCCGCGCGGCAGCGTCCATTCGTAGCTCACGCGCGCGTCGACGGAACCGTAGTCGGCGTAGCGAGCCCCGTTGCGCTTGCCCTGCACCACGTTGCCTTGCGTATCGAGCGCGATCGGCGTGACAGGCCAGCCCGTGTGGAATTGCGCGGCGAGCGTCGCCTGCCACGGTCCGGACGACCAGAGCACGCCCGCGTTCAGGGTGTGCGTCTGGTCCCAGCTGCGTGTGACATCGCCACCGTCGACATCGTCGGTGACGCGGGACCACGCGTAACCGAACCAACCGCTCCACGCATCGACAGGTTTGCGGGTGAGCAGCAATTCGCCGCCCTCGGCCAGGGCCGATGACGGCGAGATGGCGACCCGGTCCCAGCGCAACTCGGGTGCCAGCGAGAGCGGGTCGTACAGGCTCTCGTAGCGCGTGCGCAGGTCATTGTAGCGCTTGCGGTAGGCCTCGACGCGCAGTGAATACCCGGGCGTCAGGTCCTGTTCGAGCCCGAGGATCAGGTGGTCCGCGCTCTGCGCACGCGCGAACTCGTCGACGCCGTCCTCTACCGGCAGTTCCTCGATGCCCTGGTACTGCTGGTAACGGCCCCAGCTCGCCAGCAGGCGCGTACGGTCGCTGGCGCGCCACGCGAGATTCACGCGCGGCCCGAACTGGTCGTCGGAATCGGCGCCGTAGGTTTCCTCGTCCCAGCGCAGTCCGGCTTCGGCCGTGAGCGAGTCGGTCAGCTTGCCGCGCAACGTGTAGTACGCGGCGAAATGTTCGCCGGAGGGTTCCGGCTCGAGCGTGCGCGAAATGTCCTGCGCACCGGCGCCCGGGTAGGGATAGTCCGGCGCGAAGTCGACGCTGCCTGCGTAGTCGTAGGTGGCATCGAGCCTGCGCACGTCGATGCCGGCGCGCTGCAGCCAGCGGTCGGTCGTGTAGCTGGCATCGAGCTTGAGGCCCAGCACGTCATAGTCCCGCTCGTCGTCGACGGTGCCGACACGGCTGCCCGGTTCGAATACCTCGGCATTGCGCTCGGCAGATACGTCGGTGAACGACACCAGCGCCGTCGTGCTCAGTCGCTCGGACCAGCCATGCGTGAGCGTGCCCCAGACGTAGGCGTTCGAATACTCCGCGACCGCCTGCTCGGTGCCGGCCGAGTTCGTGATCTCGGCGTGATCGCTCGCGAGCAGCACGTGCAGACTGCCGCGTGTCGCGGGCGACCACTCGTAGTCGACGCGGCCGAATCCGTCGACGTATTTCGGTTCGCCGAGGTCCGAGTCCAGGATGCTCGCAACCTCGCCGAGATTGCTGCGGCGGACCGAGGCGAGCCACTGGCCGCGCCCGTCCGCGAACTTGTGCGAGGCGAGCGCGTTGGTGTGCATCAGGCTCAGGCCCAGCTCGTAATACGCAGCGGCCTCCGGCCTGAGCGAGCGCATGTCGATGATCGCGCTCATGCGGTCGCCGTACTCGGACGTGAATCCGCCCGCATAGACGTCGAGGCCATCGACGATCCGCTCGTCGAGCACGCTGGAGGGGCTCTGCAGCAGGCGGAGGTGAAACGGCTCGTAGAGCGGCAGCCCGTCCAGCAGGACTTGGGTTTCGTTGGCGTCGCCGCCGCGCATATGTGCGAGCCCGGCGAGCCCGTTGCTGGCGGCGCCCGGCAGGCGATGGACGGCCTTCAGCGCGTCCTCGGCCAGGCGTGGCAATGCCTCGAGTTCGTCCTGTGACAGGAAGGCATGCACCTCCGGCACGTCGGAGGCAAGCGAATACCGGCTGGCCGTCACGACGACGTCAGCGATCAGTTCCTCGCGCGGATCGGTGGCGGGCAGCGGCCGCGCAGACGTGTCCTTCGATTCCTTTGCCGGGACGATCGAGTAAACGCGTCCCTCGATGCGCTGCAGTTTCAGTCCGAGCGGGGCGAGCACCTGCGCGATCGCCTCGAGCGCGGGCCCTGCCGTGAGTTCCGTGGCGACGGTCGCTGTCGCGGGAACGACGGCTGACGTGTAGACGAGCTGGACGTTGGCCACGGCGGCCAGCTCGTCGAGGACGGCATCGACGGAGCGTCCGCGATAAGGCGCAGCTGCCTGCACGGCGCTGACGCCCAGGCACGCAAGCAAGCCCACCGCGGCGCGGAGCGCGCGGTGCGGAGCGGTCGAAGCACGATGGGAAGGACGTGGCTGGCGGGTGGGCATAGCTCTGCCCGAGTCGCCGCAGCGGCCGGACGCCGTGATGGTAGCCGAGTGCCGCCGACCCGCCTACCGTGGCATGCCGTTCAGCGGTTGGCACGCTCCACGCGAATCTGCCCACCTGCGATCTGTTGCCGCAGCCCCGGCTCCGAGGCGAATACGGCGGCGATCGCAGCTTCGGGCGCGAGGCCCGCTATCGATCCTTTCAGCTGCGTCGATTCGGCTTCAAGCGCGGCATCGGCCGAGGTATAGACGATCTTGCGGCCCGTTTCGCGGCCTGCCCACGTGAGGAATTCGTCGAGCGAGCGTCCTGCGATGGAAAATTCGGGCGCGACGGACTCGGCCCAGCGCCACGATTCGCCATACACGTCGAGCTGCCTGCGGCTCACCGCGCCATCGCGCGCGATCGTCAACGACTCACCGGCGCGAGCTAACGCGGGCATCTGGCCCTTGTCGATCGCAACGCTGCCTTCGCGCACGGCCACCTGCAGCATGTCGTCCCGGATCGAAGCGACGTATTGCGTGCCGAGGTGCCGCACGTCGCCGTAGGGCGTGCCGATCACGAACGCGGCATTGCCCGAGCCCGGTGCGCCCGCGTCGACGTAGACACTTCCCGTCGCGAGCGACGCGCGGTTGTCATTGTTGAATGCGAGTTGCGTGGCCGTATTGAGACGCACTCCGAGACCGTCAGGGCGACGCAACGCCACCCGGCCGGCAGCCTCCGTGCGGATTTCATCGCTGGCGGTGATGCTTGAACCCGCCGTCAGGGGCTGCCACGCGCCGTCGGCCGAATGACGAACGGCAGCCGCGCCGGAGACGCGGGCAACGGTGGCCACCGGGTCGCCCGCACCAATCCACCGCGGCAACGCGATGCCAACCGCGATTGCGACCGTTGCGACCGACGCTGCCATCGCCATCCAGGGCTGCACGACGCGACGCCTCGCTGGTTGACGGGCCGCGACCGTTGCGCGCCATTCAGCAGCAACCCTGGCGCGCACTTCAGCCGCGACATCCGCTGGCGGCTGCACGCGCGGACCGACTGCGCGCAGCAAAGCCGCGAGATCGGCGTCGTCGCCAGGTTGCCCGTGATTCTGTTCGTGATCGTTCATCGTTTCGTTCTCATGCCTCGAGGCTGGCGAGCACGTCGCCTGCCGACGCGCCGAACACGGCCTCCACCCCTTCCCTGAAAGCGATCCGGGCCCTTGCCAGCAGCGACTGCGCCGCCGTCTGGCCGATACCCAGCCGCTCGCCGATCTCCTCGACCGAGCGGCCTTCGACGTATTTCCATTCCAGCGCTTCGCCGTACCGGCTGGGCAGCCGGTCGAGCACCGCGTGCACCAGGCGACCGAGCTCTGCGCGATCCGCGCCGTGCAGCGGGTCGTCGGTCGATGGCGCCGCAATGGACTCAAGCGCGGCCCGGACTTCCTCGCTGTCGTCGATCAGGGCGACCCTGGAGGAATAGCGACGCTCGCTGCGCACGTGATCGGCGATCTGCCGCCGGCAGATCTGGCACAGCCAGGTAAACAGCGCTGCCTCGCCGCGCCAGTCCCCGACCGCGCGCATCGCCCGGATCAGCGTGGCCTGCACGACGTCCTTGGTGGCGTCGGCGTTGCGGTTCATGCGCGGCAGGGCAAAGCGGTAAACGCGCGGGAAATACGTCTCGAAGAAGGTCGTGAACGCGCGCTCGTCGCCGGCGAGCATCGCTGCGACCAGTTCGCGTTCTTCCTTCATCGGTCCGCCCATCGTTGCATGCGAGTAAGACGCGCCCGCGGCTGCAAATCAATCGCAGCTCGCCAATGGTCGTGGCCGGAAACCCTAGTGCATTGAAAGTAAACGGTTTTTACTGAATGCGATTGATTTCCACGGCCACCGGCGTCTTACCGCCGTCCACGCAGCAAGGCAGGCTGCGACAACCCCCGGGAGCCGACTTGGAAGCCACCAACCTCATGATCGAAGCCCCGCGCAAGATGACGCTGCAGCAGCGGGCGGCCGACGAGCTGCGCACGCCGGGAGACAGGCTGCACCTGCACCCGGTTCGTGCCGGCGAAGCGGGCCGCGACGACCTCGAGGCCTATGTCCGCACCCGGTTCGCCGCCAAGCACGGCGCCGAAGTCCGTACGTTCATGCCCACGCTCATCTCGTTCCGTGACCGCCAGGGTGAGCTGCGCGGTGTCGCGGGCATCCGCGGTGCAGAAGAGAGTCGCCTGTACCTCGAGCAGTACCTCGACCGACCCATCGAAGAACGACTGGCGGCAGGGCTGCGTTCGCTTCCGGTCGATCGCGGCGGCGCGCGCGCTGTTCGGCGCGACGAAATCGTCGAAGTCGGCAACCTTGCCGGTGCCAGCTGTCGCGCCGCGGTGCGCATGGTGGCGCAGCTGCCTGTGTTCCTGATGAGCCAACGCTACTCGTGGATCGTCTTTACGGCCACCGGCGCGCTGCGCCAGATTCTCGAAGGCTTCGGCGCGCCGCTGATCGAGCTTGGCCGTGCCGATCCGTCGAGCGTCGCCACCGCGGCGGACTCCTGGGGCCGCTACTACGAGACCGATCCGCGCGTGTTTGCCGGTTACCTGCCCGATGCCGATCGGCTCGCCGGCTTTGCGCACAGGACGCCGGGTCACTGATGCTGCTGGATGCGCTGCGCTCCGCGCCTCCGGGCGCAATCGCTCTCGTCGACGGGCGACGCACGATTTCCTATGGCACCCTGCAGTCGCTGATCGAACGCGAGATCGAGTGGCTGCGACAGGGCGGCGCTGAGCGTCACGCCGTGCTGGCGGACAACGGCGTGCCGTGGGCGCTTGCCGACCTCGCGCTGCACGTCGGGGAAATGCTCTCGGTGCCGCTGCCGGGTTCCTTCACGCCCGCGCAGATGATCCATGCGCTCGACGATGCAGGAGTCGATGCGGTCCTCACCGATGACGACGCGCGCGCGCAGGCGCTCCTGCAGGGCTGGCGGATGGACGGCACCTCGCCGGTCTCTGGTCTGCACCGGTTCCGTCGGCAGCTCGACCTCGCGAGCCGGGCCGTTGCGCCTGCGGGCACGCGCAAGATTACATACACCTCGGGCAGCACCTCGCACCCGAAGGGTGTGTGCCTCTCGGGCCCTGCGCTCGAGGCCATAGCGGAGTCCGTGACCTGCGCCACGCGCGAACTTCCTATCGATCGCCACCTCTGCATCCTGCCGCTCGCAACGTTGCTCGAAAACGTCGCGGGCCTGTACGCGCCCTTGTTGCGTGGCACAACGTGCATCGTGCCGCCGAGTACGGTCACGGGCATGAGCTACGGCGGCGTGGATGCGACCCGGTTGCTCGGGACGTTGTCGCGCGAGCAGCCCAACAGCCTGATCCTCGTGCCCGAACTGCTGCAGGTGCTGGTCTTCGCCGCCGAGCGTGGCTGGCAGCCGCCTGCCTCGCTGCAATTCGTTGCCGTGGGCGGCGCGAAGGTCTCGCGCGAGTTGCTCGCACGGGCTGACGCCGTCGGCATCCCTGTCTATGAAGGTTACGGTCTCAGCGAGTGCGCGTCGGTCGTTTGCCTTAACACGCCGGCAGCACGTCGCGCAGGTACCGTCGGCCGTCCATTGCCGCACGTGCGCGTGCGTGTCGATGCCTCCGGGCAAGTGCATGTCGCCGGCAACGCCATGCTTGGCTACCTTGGCGATGCGCCGCGCGCGCCGCTCGATGAAATCGCGACCGGTGACCTTGGGGTTCTTGATGCCGACGGGTACCTCCAGCTGCACGGTCGCATCGGCAATCGGTTCATCACCAGTTTTGGCCGCAATGTGTCGCCGGAATGGGTCGAGTGCGAAATCTCGCAGCGCCTCGCTGGCGGGCCGGTGCTGGTCTATGGTGAGTCACGGCCATACGCCGTTGCGCTCGTTGGAGCGTCCGCACAAGAAGCTCCCGACGCTGTCGTCGAAGCCGCCATCGACGCGGCGAATGCCGCACTGCCGAACTACGCGCAGGTGCGCCACTGGGCGCGCGCCCCCGGTTCTTTCACGTCTGCCGACGGCACGCTGACGGCGAACGGTCGCCTGCGCCGCCAGGAAATTCATGCACGTCTCGGTGCGCTGCTCGATGACCTCTATCGTGCAGAACTCGCATCCTGACCCATTTACGGAACCCATAGATGCACCTGTACGAACAACTGCAGCGCGACACCGTCGCCGACCGTAACTATCTGCTGGCTGCTCCCGCGATCCAGCGCTCGCTCGCTGGCGACATTACCCGCGAGCTGTACATCGAGTTCCTGACGCAGGCCTACCATCACGTGCGTCATACCGTGCCGCTGATGATGGCCGTCGGCGCCCGCATCCCTGCGCGCTGCGCGTGGCTCCAGGAATCGATCCTGCACTACCTCGACGAGGAGCGGGGCCACGAGCAGTGGATCCTCAACGACATCGAGCATGCAGGCGGCGACCGCGCGGCCGCGGCGGCCTCGCAGCCGTCGCTCGCGACGGAATGCATGGTCGCGTACGCCTACGACACGATCCAGCGTCGCAACCCGCTCGGCTTCTTCGGCATGGTGTTCGTGCTCGAAGGGACCAGTGTCGCGCTGGCGCTCAACGCCGCCGACCGGATCAAGTCGACGCTGCAGCTGCCGACGCAGGCGTTCAGCTACCTGCGCAGTCATGGCGAGCTGGACCAGGAGCATGTCGGCGACCTCGAGAGCATTCTTGGCCGCCTGACGGACGCAGAAGATCGCGAGGCGGTCATCCGTTGCGCGAAGGGCGTGTTCTGGCTCTACGGCAACATGTTCCGGGGTCTCGAGGCCGACGTCGCCGCGAAGCGGGACGCTGCGCCGGTGAGGCTCAGCGCATGAAAGCCGCAGGGATGCGAGCGTTGATCACCGGTGCCAGCGGCGGCATCGGCCGCGCGCTGGCGCAGGAACTGCATGGCCGCGGTGCGAGCGTGCTGCTCGTGGGCCGGAATGAGCAGGCGCTTGCACGCGCGGCTCAGGAACTCGGCGGCCGTGCGGCGCGCGTCGACTGGTGTGCGGCCGATCTTGCGACAGCCGGCGGGCGCGCACGAGTGGTCGAAGCTGCGAGTCGCTGGGGCGGGAGCGGCATCAACGTGCTGGTCAACAACGCGGGTCTCGGCGATTTCGGCATGCTCGACGAACTCGACGATGCAGCGATCGAGCGGCTGTTTGCGATCAACGCCATCGCGCCCATGCAGCTCACGCGGGCGCTCCTGCCGCAGCTGCGCTCGCAACCAATGGGCGCGATCCTCAATATCGGTTCGGTGTTCGGCAGCCTCGGCTATCCCGGGTTCACCGCGTACTCAGCCACGAAGTTCGCACTGCGCGGCTTCACCGAAGCATTGCGACGCGAGCTGGCCGACTCGACGATCGGCGTGCACTACTTTGCGCCGCGCGCGACGAAGACCGGCATGAACGCATCGGCCGTCGACCGCATGAACGTCGAGCTGAAGGTTGCAATGGATCCGCCCGCCCAGGTGGCAGCGGCTGCCTGCGCCATGCTCGAGGCCGGCAAGACCAGCGCCGTCTTCGGCTGGCCCGAGAGACTGTTCGTCCGCCTCAACGCGCTGCTGCCGGGAGTCGTCGACGGCTCGCTCCGCAAGCAGCTTCCCGTCATCCGCCGACACGCTGCAGCCGCCGTCGCTGCGCGTGCGGCACAGTCCTGAGGAGAAACCATGAAACAAGTACGCAACGTCGTATTCGTCTGCGCGAGCCTGCTCGCCGGTCCGCTGTTCGCAGCGGCGCCTGCCAGCCCTGCCTTCGATACCGAGCTGATGTCGATCCAGCAGGCCTGGGCCAAGGTGAACTACGAGACGCCCGCGGGCGATGAGCAGGCCAAGGCGTTCGAAGCACTGGAAAAACGGGCCGAGAATTTCACGCACCAGAATCCGACGCGCCCTGAAGCGCTGATCTGGGAAGGCATCATCGAGAGCAGCTACGCAGGCGCGAAGGGCGGGCTAGGTGCGCTCTCGCTGTGCAAGGAAGCGCGGGGCAACCTCGAAGCGGCGCTGAAGCTCGATCCGAACGCGCTCGACGGTTCGGCCTACACCAGCCTCGGTGCCCTCTACTACAAGGTGCCCGGCTTCCCGGTCGGCTTTGGTGACGACGACAAGGCCGGGAAACTGCTGCAGAAGGCGCTCAAGCTGAACCCGAATGGCATCGATTCGAACTTCTTCTACGCGGAATACCTGTTCGAGGAGGGCCGCTACCAGGAATCGCTGCAGTACCTCGACAAGGCGGGCAAGGCTGCGCCGCGTCCGGGTCGCGAAGTCGCGGACAAGGGCCGTCGCGGCGAGATCGCCGCGCTGACGGCGAAGGTCAAGGCGAAGATGAGCTGAACGGATCTGCGGCGTACTGCGCACCGAGCCGGGTGAGCAGCGCGGCAAACTCTGCGGCGAGCGGCGCTTCGATTCGCAGCGCCGTCTTGCTTGCGGGCGGCGTGAACTCGAGCCGCGTGCACGCGAGCAGCAATCGCTGCACACCGAACCGCTCGCGAAACAGGCGGTTGTGCTTCCCCTTGCCATAGGTCGAATCGCCCACGATCGGATGCGACTCGCCGGCGAGGTGGCGACGCAACTGGTGCCGTCGCCCGGTGTGCGGAGTGAGTTCGATCAGTGCGTAACGCGAGGTGGGGTAGCGATCGACACACACCGGCAGTTCGAACGTCGCGATGCGCCGGAATGCCGTTTGCGATTCCCTGGGTTCGGCCGATTGCGTGCCGATGCGTTCGTCCTCGACTGCGGAGAGCGCCCGATCGATGGTGCCTGCCTCCGCTGGCCAGCCGCGTACCAGCGCGACATACGTCTTGACGACACTGCGCTGGGCAAAGATCGCGCCGTACTCGCGGGCAGCGTCCGGGTTCAACCCAAACGCCAGCACCCCGGAGATGCCCTTGTCGAGGCGGTGGATCGTGTAGACACGCTGACCGAGCTGGTCGCGCAGGATCTGCAGCGCAAACCGGGTTTCGTGCCGGTCGATCGGCGAGCGGTGCACCAGCAGTCCCGACGGCTTGTCGACCACGACGAGCCGCTCGTCCCGATACAGGACCGGCAGCGTTTCGGGCGCAGCAGTCGGAGCGACTCCGGTCACCACGGGATGCGTTCGCCGTCCCACGCAAAGAACTGTCCCGTGTCGTCCGGTCGCAGGCGATTGATCACTTCCAGCAGTTGCGAGACGGTGCGTTGCACGTCGAACAGCTTGCCCTCTGGCACGTTGCCCTGGAATGGCCGCGACAGGTCGGTGTCCGTCGTGCCGGGATGCAAGGCCACGCAGATGACGTTGCGGCGGCTGCGCGCCCACTCGACCGCAAGCGTCCGCGTGTACATGTTCTGGGCCGCCTTGGAGGCGCGATACGCGTACCAGCCTCCGAGCCGGTTGTCCTCGATGCTGCCGACTCGTGCCGACAGGCTCGCAAACACGGCGCGGTCAGCATGCGCCAGCAGCGGTTCGAAATGCCGGGCCACGAGCAGCGGGCCGATCGCATTGACGGCGAATGCCCGTGCCAGCGACCCGGGTCGCACGTCCGCCAGTCGCTTCTCCGGGCGCAGGCCGCTGGCGTCGTCGTGCAGAACCCCGGCGCAGTTGACGACGACGTGCAGACGGGGGACCGTACGTGCAGTCGCGGCGGCGGCCGCTGCAATCGATGCTTCGTCGGTCACGTCGAGGGCAAGGACGGTCAGGCGGCCCGCGGCAGTCGTGGCCAGCGCCGCCAGCTCGGTGGCGCTGGCAGGCGAACGGCAAGCCGCGACGACCTGGCCGACCCGGGATTCGGCCAGGCATTGCCGCACGAACTCGAGGCCGATGCCGCGGCTGGCACCCTGGATCAGGACATTGCCGCTGGCGGCGAACGATTCAAACATGCTGGGAGTCCTCGGGGGATTGATGGTTCATTCGCACGAACTCGAAGCCTGGATCAATGCCGGCCGTCGTGAGCGTCTCGTGGGACACGAGATCTTCTGTCGCACGCAGCCGGCTCCCGGCAAGGAACCGCTGCTGCTGATTCATGGCTACCCGACCGCGAGTTACGACTGGCACCCGCTGTGGAACGCCCTCGCCGAACGCTACTCACTGTATGCGCTGGACATGCTCGGCTTCGGGCTTTCCGACAAGCCGCGCCATTCCGACTACCCGATTACGCTGCAGGCCGACCTCTGTACGGCACTGCTCGCGCAGTACGGGGTGACTCGCCCGCACGTGCTGGCGCACGACTATGGCGACACCGTTGCGCAGGAACTGCTCGCGCGTGCAGGCGAGGGGCGCCTGCCGCTCGCGAGCGTCTGCTTCCTGAACGGTGGACTGTTTCCCGAGACGCATCGCGCGCGCCCCGTGCAGAAACTGCTTGCAATTCGCTGGCTGGGGCCAATCCTCGCGCGTGCGATGACCTTTGACGGCTTCGCGCAGACCATGCGCGGCATCGGCGGCCGCAAGCCGCCGCCTGAACAGGACCTGCGGGATCTCTGGGCGCTGCTGGTGCGCGACGACGGGCGTCGGTCGCTGGCCCGCCTGATCAATTACATGGAACAGCGCCGGACCAACCGGCCGCGCTGGGTGGGTGCGCTGGTCGAATCCAAGGTGCCGCGCACGTTGCTGTGCGGAGCGCTCGACCCAGTGTCGGGACGGCATCTCGCCGACCGCTATCGCGAACTCGTGCCGGATGCGGACGTCGTGCTCTTCGACGACCTCGGGCACTACCCGCACCTGGAAGCGCCGCAGGCAATCCTGGCTGCCTACCTGGAGTTCCGCGACGGGCTGGAGCTCAGGACAGCACGAACACCTTGACCAGGATGTCGCCGATGCCGACCAGCGCGGCGCCGGCGATCAGGCCCGCGCAGATCGGCTCCTGGGACTCGACCCAGATCTCGTGCGCGCGGGTGCCCGGACTGGACTTGAGCTTGCGGGCCGCATACCAGAACAGCGCCGCGCCGCAGAACATCATGAACGACGAGTCGGGCGGCAGCACGACGCCGAGGCCGATCGCGAGGGGGGAGAGCGGAAACCGGTTGTGCGTCCGTATGCGCAGCACCTCCATCACGAGCGCCGCGAAGCCGGCGATGGCGATGGACCAGACGATCGACGCGGTCAGCAGGCCGCTGGCCTCGGGGCCACCGAAGACGGCTGCGACCAGGTCGGACACGCCTTTCCATTGCACCGCGCCGGGAAACGCGAACTTGTCGCTGACCATCGTGTCGGCCACGGTCTTGCCGGCCGCCGGGTCGAAATTGGCGAGTCCGAACAGCACGAAGAACAATGGCGTGGCCGCGAGCGCACCCGCGATGATGCCGATGACATGACCGATCGCCTGCTGCCGCGGCTTGGCGCCGAGCATGTAACCCGGCTTGATGTCCATGAGCAGGTTCGACGCGTTGCTGGCCACCTCCGACGACATGACGGCCGTCATCAGGTTCGGCGCCGGCGTGCGTGCGTCGAGGGCACCGAACGTGAACTGCGGAATCTTGGACAGCGAACTGGACGGGGTGATGCCGGTGAGGGCCGTGCTGGTGGCCGCGATCAGCGCCAGCATCAGGATCATGGGCAGGGCGAGCGCGCCGAGCACCCAGTTCACGCCGAACCAGGCGTGCAGCATCCACACGCCGATCGCGCCGATCACCGGCACGCCGATCCACGAGAGCACCAGCGGCAGTTCGATGTCGCGCAGCAGGTCGTCCTGCCCCGGCGCGTCCTTGCGCCGCCGCAGGCTCTTGAACGCGGCGACGAAGATCTCGGGCTTCGCGAACAGCGCGACGAGCGACGCCACGACCATCATCGTGATGCCGTACCAGAGCGACCAGTTGTTGAGGATGTAGGCACGGCCGAAGAGCGCCGTGCCGGCCTCGATCGACCCCTCGCGCGGCGGAATCTCACCGAGCGAGATCATGATCGGCGCGACCAGGACGAAATTGAGCAGGGCGCCGAGCAGCAGGCTCGACGCCACGCGAATGCCCATCAGGCCGCCGGCGCCGATCATCGCGAAGTCGAGTCCAGGTGACAGCGCGAGCTGGCGGATGTCGACGCCCGCGAGTTTCGGCAGCGGCGCGTAGCCCTTTTCGACCAGTGCGTAGTACCAGCCGTCCAGCTTGACCGGCAGGTGCCAGGAAGAGGCGAAGCCCAGCCATCGCTCCTGGATGAGCTTCATGTAGCTTTCGCCAGCGATGAAACTGGTGAAGCCGGCGATCGCCGCCGCGACGGCCAGCGATTTTGCCCGCAGCATGCCCGTCGCCGCCCCGGCACTCTGATACAGCGCATCGAGGACGACGCCGCAGGCGCGGCCCTCGGGGAAAGGCTGCTGTTCGTCGTTGATGAAGCGGCGCTTCATCGGAAACGCGACCAGCACGCCGAGGCACGACAGCACGATGTTGAACACCATGATCTGCCACACCGGCAGGACCTGGTTGGTCGCCCACATGTACGCAGCCAGGCCGGAGGTGAGCGGCAGCGTCATGTAGCCGGCCGCGGTCGCGATCGACTGCACGCAGTTGTTTTCGAGGATCGTCATGTCGCGCGCGCCGAGCTGCGCGAATACGCGGTAGATCGCAAACGCGAGGATGACCGAGGTCAAGCCGACGCCGAGCGTCCAGCCCGTCTTGGCGCCAACGTACAGGTTGGTGGCGCTCAGCAGTCCGCCGAGCAGGAACCCGGTCATGGCCGAACGCAGCGTGAGCTGCGCCATGTCGCCGCGGTAGACGTTGGCGAACCACCAGCGGTCCTTCTGTTCGAGGGTCCAGGTGCGGACCTGTTCCGGCGTCAGTTGCTGCAGGGCCATCGGTCGATTCGCTGAGGATGAAGGGCGGCCGCCGAGCATACCTGACGACGGTCGTCAGGCACCCGGCGCCAGGGCTGCCCACCACGCGATCGCGATGGCTGCAAGCGCCGCAAGACCGGTGAGCCACTGGCTGCGGGGCCCGGGGATCTTGCGCAAACGACCGAGCCACCAGCCTGTGGCCGCGCCCGTGCTGAAGCCGGTGAGGTGCGCCAGGACGTCGGTGTTTTCGCCGCCCACGCCAGTGAAGCCGAGCAGGAACACGCCCGCAATCAACGGCGCCCAGCGATAGGCCCAGCGTTCGCCCGAATCCGCGCGCCGTCGCCACGCGTACGCAGCGAGCAGGCCGAGCAGGGCGAAGACCATGGTCGAAGCGCCGGCCGAAACGTGATTGGCCGGTTGCACCGAGGCATTGAGCGCATTGGCGAGAGTGGCCGCAGCCACGGCGCCGCCGAAGGCTACGCCCGGGCCGAGCAGTTGCGAAGCGAGCCAGCCGAAGAATGCGCCGAACCCCAGGTTGCTGAGCAGGTGCGCCACGTCGAAGTGCAGCGTCAGCGCCGTCACCGTCCGCCAGAATTCACCGCCACGCACGACCGCCGTATCGAGCACACCCGCGGCGAGCCAGTTGGCGGCGAAGACGCGGTTACCGGCGAGCCACGCGACCAGCACCATGACGAGCATGTACACGGCCGGTCCGATCCACGCGCGTGGATGCATCTGTTCCGGCCGCGCGAGCACGCGCCGCTTCGGCGGATTCTCGCGCTCGTAACCGCGCAGGTGGCTGATTGCCGCAGCCGCGGAGCGCTCCAGCACGACCAGGCTCCACAGTTCGCCGCTGGCCACCACCTGCGACCCGATGCCGACCGCATGCAGCATGAAGGCGCGCTCTTCGCACGCCGGCCGCCAATGCGAGCGATAGACCTCGACCGGCAGCTCGGGCAGCGGCGTAAATGGCGGCGGACTGCTCACGGCCGGGACTGGCCCTGGTCAGGGGCGCAGGGCGCGGTAGAGGAAGGGCAGGCTCACGTCCATGCGGTAGTCGATGTCCGAGTGCGTGTCGTCGAATTCTTCGTAGTGGTGCGCGACGCGCGCCTTTTCAAGGGCGCGTGACAACTGCCGGGAGCCGTAATGGATGTGGTACTGGTCGCGCCAGCCGCAGTCGACGTAGATTCCCTTGAGCCGCCGCAGGTTGGGGGCGAACTTCGCGACGAGCCGGACCGGGTCGTGCCGCAGCCAGCGCTGCCACCGCCCGGGCAGGACCTCGCCGGTTTCCAGGTGAAAGGGCAGGCGAAAGCCGTTGGGTGCGACCGGATCGGGATCGTAGGTGGCCGCCATGCACACGTTCATCAAGGCGTGGCCTTCGCCCGGCGTGTGCTTGTGCTTCTTCCACATCGCATCGAGGAACCGGCGCACGCGACCGTCGTCGAGCCCCTGAGCCAGCTTGCGATCTGCGGCGGAATCGATCCGGTTCGTGTAGCGCCCTTCCTTGCGCGGCGGGCGGCGGAACCTGCCCAGCTCGTTCAGCGTGTTCGGCCAGTCGGCGCGGTAGATGAAATCGAAATAGGCATCGCCCGAATGGTTGGCGACTGCGCCCCAGTGCGACGCGTACCTCATGCCGTGGATCATCGCGCCGTAGCCACCCGACGACTTGCCGAAGCAGCCGCGGTGATCGCGCGAGGCGAGCGTGCGGAACTCCTTGTCGACGAGCGGGATCACTTCGTCGAGCAGGAAGTCCGCGTAATTGCCGATGGCCGATGAGTTCACGTACTGGTTGCCGCCAAGCGACGTGAAGCAGTCCGGAAACACGATGATCGCGGGGCCCATGCGCTTGTCGTGCACGAGCCGCGCCGCGCGTTCGGCTACGTTCTCGCTGAACGGCTTCCAGTTCAGGTGCGCGATGCCTGTGCCCGTGAACCCGACGAGGTCGTACAGCACCGGGAACCGCCGACCGCGACCGTGCGTGGCGCCGCTGTCGTATTCGTGCGGCAGCCACACGCCGAGCGTGCGCCGGGCCGGATCGCCGAGGGGGTTGTCCGCCAGGATCTGCGAGCGGTGCTCCAGCATCACGACGGTGCCACCGGTCCGCGAGGGACGTTTCCTGGCCATTCCGATCTCCTGCGTTAGGCAAAGTAAGGGCAGCAGTTTCGCGTATTCGCTAGGATCATGCGATGGCGCCCGCTGCGGCGACACAGGCAGCGCCAACGGGAGACGCGATGGGCACGTTGAACGCAGACGAGCGGCCGCCGGGCCTCGACCGGGCGCACGCCCTCGACCCGGCGTACTACTTCGGCGAAGCGACGTTCGACCTCGAGCGACGGCGGGTATTTGCAGCGTCCTGGCAGATGGTCGCCCACCGTGCCGAACTGGCCGTGGCGGGCGATCACCTGCTCGTGAACGTTGCGGGAACGCCGGTCGTGCTGCTGCGAGCGGCCGACGGGATCCTCCGTGCTTTCGCGAACGTCTGCCGCCATCGCGCGGGACCGCTGGTGCTCTGCAGCGGCAAGGGCCTCGGCAACCTGCGCTGCAAGTACCACGGCTGGCTTTACAACCAGGCAGGCCAGCTGGTCGCTGCGCCTGAAATGCAGGATGCGCAGGATTTCCGGGTGGCGGACGTCCGGCTGCCGCAGTTTCGCGTGCGCGAGTGGCAGGGCCTCGTCTTCGTCGCACTTGCTGACAACGCGCCTGAGTTCGATCGCGTCTACGCGGGCATCGCCGAGCGCATTGCTCCCGTCGATCTCAGCACGATGCAGTTCGTGCGGCGTGACTCGTGGGACGTCGAATGCAACTGGAAGTTGTATGTCGACAACTACCTCGAGGGGTACCACGTCCCGCTGATACATCCGGCGCTGGCGAAGGTCGTCGACTATCGCAACTACGACGTCGAACTGTTCGAGTGGTATTCGCTGCAGCATTCCCCGCTGCAGGCCGCCGCCGACGTCTACGGCGGCGGGCGGGCGTACTACTACTTCATCTATCCCAACGTGATGCTCAACGTGATGCCTGGACGACTGCAGACCAACCGCGTGCTGCCGTTGGGCCCCGGGCGGTGTCGCGTCGACTTCGAGTGGTTCTACGCGCCTACGGACGAGGCCTACGCGCGCATCGACAATGACCGGGAGTTCACCAACGCGATCCAGGAAGAGGACGTCGACATCTGCGAGCGCGTCCAGCAAGGCCTGGCGTCCGGGCATTATCGGGCGGGCAGGCTGTGCCCTGGTCGCGAGGCGGGCGTTTGGCATTTCCATGAACGTCTGCGGGCCGTTTATACGCCAGGTGACGATGCAGGTGGTTGACGCCCGGGGTCGTGGTTCCTCCGCCGGCTCAGCTTTCGACGGCCTGCGTTTCCTTCGGCGGCACCGGCGAGAAATAGCCGATGGCGAGCAGCAGCACGCCGACGCCGAGAAATGCCACGATCCGGCCGAGGCCGCGCAGTTGCGACAGGTCGAAGAGGAACAGCTTCAGCACCACCACCCCGAGCAGCAGCGCACCGGCGAGCCAGGCGAGGCGCTGCGCGCGCCGTGCCGCCTGGAACATGACCGTCACCGCCAGGACCGACCAGAACACGGTCAGGGCGGTCTGGACGATCTGCGAATGCCACGTGGCTGGCGTGGCGAACGGCGTGCCCACCCAGTGGTGCAGCGCTCGCAGGAGCATGGCATTGGCCAGAACGAATCCCGTCAGGCCGAGCGCCACGGCGGCGCGGAACGACGCATCGGGCAGGGTGGACGCGAGTCCCGCGGCCAGCGCGGCCTTGTGCCATCGCCATAGCGTCCACAGCACGAACAGGCTCGCCAGCTCGAGCGGGTTCAGGATCGGCAAATACAGCGGCAGTGCTGTGCTGCCGTCGCTGACGGCATTGGCGAGGAGCACGCCGAGCCACAGGGTGCCGACCAGCAGCGGCGCCGTGATCCGCAGGTGCATACGGCCGTGGATGCCGAGCGGCCAACGCGACGTCGCCGACTGTTCGGTCAGCAGGAGCAGCACCGACGCCGGAACCAGCAGGCTCACGACGATCCGCCACGTGGCGGCGTCCGCGAACACTCGAGCGACGGCCCAGCGCGCCTCGATCGTCGCCAGCAACGTCACGAGGCCGACCGCGCCGGCATGCAGCCCCGGGGCGAGCCGGCGCATCAGCGCGCTGTCGTCTTCGTGTCGGTGCAGGAACCAGAGCAGCACTGCGAACGCTGCGGGCCACGCCACCGCGCCGCCACCAGCGGCGGGGTGTGCGAGTCCGTAGATTGCCAACTGCACGAACGCCAGCACGCAGAGTGCAGGCAGCAACAGCACAGGTGGGACTTGCGCGATTTCCCAGTCGAGCGCCCTGCGCAACTGCATCGATGCGGCCGCCGTCACTGCCGCCAGGCCGACCAGGGCCGCCGGGACATACGAATGCGGCGCGAAGTCATCGATCTCGTGGGCACCGCCTGCGACGAGGTAGGCGCAACCCAGCAGGTAGAGACCGTCGGACAGGTATTGCGCCAGACCCCTGTCCTGGATGGGCGCGAGTTGGCGTGCCGTGAATCCTGCCGCGAGCCCGAGCAGCAGGAACCCGAGACAGGTGCTGTTCAACAACGGCATCCGGGCTGGCGGCTCTTGCCAGTGCCAGAAGAACGCAATGGCCGCGAGACCCTGCAGCGCCACGCCAAACCATTGGGCCGGCCGCTGCCGTTGCCGCGTCGCGACCCATACGATCGCCGCTCCCTCGATGGCCCACAGTGCGGAGGTCGCCCGTGCATCGAAGTAGAGCGGGATCGCGAGCGTGCCGAAGCAGACGCCGATGGCCAGGAACGCGTCTGACAGCAAACGCATGCTCGGGTGCACGCTGCGCTGGCGCAGCGCGACAGCCAGGCCGAGGTAGATTGCAGCGAACAGAACCGCAGCCCCGGCCAGGCCGTTCTCCATGTCCTGCAGCAACGGCGCCAGCAGGCCGAACACCACCAGCGGCGTGCCGAAGACGATCGTGCCGTCGACGTAGTGCTGCAGTTCGATGGAACGGTGGCGCGCATAGAGCATGGCGATGCCGAGGTACTGGACGAAGAACGCGAGCAGGAACGGCCCCGTGCTCCAGAGGTGCTCGGGGCGGTAGGCGCTTGTGACCCACAGCAGTTGCAGCAGGAACGTGAACGCGAACCCCAGCAGGTTGAGTGGTCGCCAAGTCTTCGCGAACGCCAGACCGAGCACTCCGAGGTTGAGCACGACGAAGTAGCCGAGCAGCAGCTGGAGGTTGCCGCTGCCGGTGGAAGCGAGAATGGGTGCTAGAAAACCGCCGGTCGTGCCGAGCATGGCGAGAGCGAGCGAGTCCTGCCGTACGGCGAGTGCGCCGGACACGGCGACGATCGCCAGCATCAGCGCGAAGGCCACGGTGGGCGGCAGCAGCCCGTACAGGCGGAACGCCGCGTAGATCGTAATGTAGAAGATGCCGATGCCGCCGCCCTGCAGCGACAGCGCATAGCCCGGGCGACGCTCACGCAACCGCCAGCCGAGCAGCACCAGGCCGAGGCCGCCGAGGGCGGCACCGCCGAGGCGGGCTTCGATCGGGAACGTGTAGCGCTCCGCGACGAACTTCAGCAGGAACGCCACGCCGAAGAACAGGACGATCACGCCCGTGCGCACGAGCGTGTTGCCGCCCATGAACCACTGCAGCCAATGGGGCGAGCGGGTTGCGATGGACGGCGCCGGTGCGGGTGGCCACGGGCGGGCAGCCGGCGCCTCGGCCGCAGGCACTGCCTTGCGGGTAATCGCGTTGGCCGCTGCCGCAGGTTCATCGATCGCAGCCGGCGTTGCCTGCGGCACGGGAACGGCGACGGGTTCCACGGGCGTCGTTGCGGCGGCCCCAGGCGCGGCAGCACGGGAGGCGAGCGCCTTGCGTTCGAGTTCGTGGACGCGAACCAGCAGTTGGCCGACTACCTGCTGCAGGTGCTGCAGCTGCTCGAAGGATTCGCGCTTCCACGCGCGCTCACGGTTGTACAGCGCGAAGAGCCCCGCGATCACGGCCAGCAGCAAGATCGACCCCATGACTGCCTCCTTGGTCTGCGCGGGCCATGGCTGGCGCGACTCGAAAAGCCCGGCCTTGCCGCGCGCCCCTGGACCTCAACCCCTGAGCAGAGCCCGCGCCGCATTGCGGCCCGGCGTGCCGCTGATGCCGCCACCGCCGTGCAGGCCCGAGCCGCAGAGATGCAGGCCGTCGATCGGCGTGCGGTGATTCGACCAGCCCGGCAGCGGCCGCATGAAGAAGATCTGGTCGAGGATCAGCTGGCCGTGATTGAGATCGCCTTCCGTCAGGCCCCAGGACTGCTCGAGATCGAGCGGCGTGACGGACTGCACCGACTGCAGCGAGTCGCGGAATGAGGGGAAGTGCAGCGCGAGCGTGTCGAGCGCACGCCGCTCGAGCTCGGGGCGCATCGTGCTCCAGTCGGCGTTGCGCAGGGCATAGGTTGCGAACTGGAAGTGGATCGCCACGTCGGTGCCTGACGTCGTCACTTCGAGGTAGGGGTGTTGCGACACCTCGCCGTACTTGGTCGAGTCGTAGGCACGCTCGAGGTACTTGAGTGTCGGCGCGATCGCGACCGTGCCCGCGGGCAGGCCATGGCGCCCGTCCGTCCTCACGAACAGCTTCGCCACCGAACCGCGCATGCGGATCGACTGCGTCTGCCACACGAACTCGGGCGGCAGTTCAGGCGCGCCCACCAGTCCGAGCAGCGTGCGGCGTGGATCAGCCGACGACACGACCGCAGCTGCCTTGATCTCTTCACCGGTCGCGAGCCGCACGCCGAGGACACGCTGATGCTCGACGAGGATCTGCACGACCTTCGCGCCCGTGCGGATCTCGCCGCCGTTGGCCTGCACGGCTTGCGCCAGCGCATCCGCCAGTCCCTGCGGTCCACCGGCGACCGTTCGATGCGCGAGACCGCCGCGGTTCAGCCAGTTGTGGATCAGGGTGAACCCTGTGCCCGCCGACATCGCGCCCAGTGTCACGCCGTGGATGGCAACGCCGGCGATGGCTGCATTGAGCGGCTCGGATTCGAACCATTCGTCAGTGAACTCGGCGGCCGACATCGACAGACTGCGCATCACTCGGAACATGTCCTTGCCACCCATGCGCCGCAGCTTCAGTGCGAGCGAGGCCAGCGGCACGCCGTCCGAGCGCAGTTCGATCCGCGGCAGGCGCGGCATCGTCGTCGCATACGCGGCGTCGAGGAACGCCGCGGCGCGATCCATGAACCCGACGAACTCAGGCCAGCGTTCGGCATCGCGCGGCGAGAGCCGGCGGATGGCGTCGATAGTCGACGCATCATGCGCACTGGACACCACTCGCAGCGAACCGCCATCCGGCAGCGCCGCGACGTAGGCCGCATCGGCGGCACTCGCCGCGAGGCCGTGCCGCGCGAGGCCGAGTTCCTTGACGATCGCAGGGCGCAGCTGGCCCGACGGATACAGGCCCGGCACGACGGTGCCCGACGCGAGCGTGGCACCCGCAAGCTGGCCGCCCGTCATCGCGCGTTGTTCCAGAACAAGTACTTTCCTGCCAGCCTGTGCGAGGTAGGCAGCAGCGACCAGGCCGTTGTGGCCCGCGCCGACGATCAGGATGTCGGGGTTCGTCATCTTGCGCCTACTGCCAATCCTTGAGGATCTCGGTCGCGGCCATCTTGCCAGCCGCGCCCATCACACCGCCGCCCGGATGCGCGCCCGCAGCACCGAAGTAGTATCCCGGCAGCGGCGTGCGGAAATCGGCCCATTGCGGGGCCGGACGCATGAAGAACAGCTGATGCAGCAGCAGCTCGCCGTGGAAGATGTTGCCACCGGTGATGCCGGCGATGCGCTCGATGTCATGCGGCGTGATCACCTGCTTGCCGACGATCACCTTGCGGATGTTCGGCGCGTACTTCTCGATGGTCGCAATCACCGTCTCGCCGAACGCTTCTTTCCTGGCATCGTCCCAGCCGCCCGCGACGTCGTACGGTGCGTATTGCACGAAGCACGACATCACGTGGTGTCCCGGCGGCGCCATGTCGCGGTCGATCATCGACGGAATGATGATGTCCATGTAAGGCTGCCGCGAGAAGTTGCCGTACTTGGCGTCGTCGTAGGCGCGCTCGACGTACTCGATGCTGGGGCTGATCGAAATTGCGCCACGGTGCAGCGGTCCTTCGCCGGGCAGGCACGTGAAGTCCGGCAGCCCGGAGAGCGCGATGTTGACCTTGCCCGACGACCCGCGCACGCGGAAGTTGCGGATCGCCCGCACGAACTCGTCCGGAAAATGCTGCTGGTCGACGAACTGCAGGAAGCTGCGCTTGGGATCGGCGGCCGACATCACGACCCTGGCCGCGAGTTCGTCGCCGTTCGCGAGCGCGACGCCCGCCGCACGGCCGCCGCGGACGATCACCTTGTCCACGGCCGCGCTGGTGCGGATCTCGACGCCGAGCGCGCGAGCGGAGGACGCGATCGCCGCCGTCACGCCGCCGGTGCCGTTCTTGGCGAAACCCCAGGCGCGGAAGGCGCCGTCGATCTCACCCATGTAATGGTGCAGCAGCACGTACGCCGTGCCCGGTGAACGCGGGCCCAGGTACGTGCCGATGATGCCGCTCGCAGCCTTGGTGCCCTTGAGCGGGTCGAGCTCGAACCATTCCTCGAGCAGGTCGGCGGACGATTGCGTCACGAGCTTCGCGATGCGGTAGATCTCGCGCTCGCTCAGGCTGCGGGCGTATTGCCCGAGCTTGAGCAGGCCCTTCAGGTCGCGCCAGCTCAGCGACGACGGATCCGGCGGCACCAGGCCGATGATCGGCTTGATGGCCTTGGCGGCGCGCGCCATGACGCGCGAATACTCGTCGTAGGCCTCGGCGTCCCTGGGCGAATGCCGATAGATCTCCCGCCGGGTCAGGTCGTGATCGTCCCAGCCCGCGAGGTAGTCGCCGTTGTCGAGCGGCGTGACCGTGCTCGGCAGCGGCAGGATCTTGAGCCCGTGCCGCGGCAGCTCGAGATCGCGGATGATCTCGGGCCGCAGCAGGCTCACCACGTAGGAGAACTCGCTGAAGCGGTAGCCCGGGAAGATTTCCTCGGTGACGGCTGCACCGCCCACGATCTCACGGCGCTCGAGGACGACCACCTTCTTGCCGGCCCGCGCGAGGTACGCGGCCGCGATCATGCCGTTGTGGCCGGCGCCGATGACGATTGCGTCGTACGTGTTGCTGGCCACGGCTATTTCTTCTTCCACTCGGGGTCGTAGAACGGCAGCGCGACGACCGTCGCCGGCGACTTGCGGCGGTGGTGTTCCACCGTGACTTCGATCTCGACCTTCGTGCCCGGTGCATGGAACGGCTGCTGCAGGTGCACCAGCGCGATGTACTTCTTCAGCACCGGTGACCAGGTGCTGGTCGAGGCATAGCCAACCTGCCGTGGTCCGGTGTAGATGGGGATGCTGCCGCGGACGGCCGACGCCGGGATCTGCGGGGGCATGCCGACCGCGGCGTATTCGCGCTCGAGCCCTTCCCAGTCGATCTCCAGGCCGACCATCCTCCACGACGAGCCTTCGCGGTGCTCGCGCTCCAGCGCGCGACGACCGACGAAGTAACCGTGCTTGTCCAGGTTCACGGTCCAGCCGAGGCCCATTTCATAGGGCGAAGAGCGCTGGCCCGCAATCCACGCATGGCTCGCGGGGGTGTAGTCGACGTCCAGCATGAAGAGGCCCGCTTCGACGCGCGCCATGTCCATCGCGAGGATGCCGGTGGGCGTGATGCCGTAATCGTGACCCGCGGCCATCAGCGCGTCCCAGATCACGAGCGCATCCGCAGCGTCCATCCAGATCTCGTAACCGAGATCGCCCGTGTAACCCGTGCGCGAGACCGAGACCGCCTTGCCGGCGATGCGGTTGAAAGCCATGCGGAAATACTTGAGCGAATCGACCGGCTGCTCGCACGCGAGGTTCAGGATGGTGCGCGACTTCGGCCCCTGCAGGCTGAGTGCGGCCATCTGCTCGGTCAGTTCGGTGACCTGCACCTGCATGCCGACAGCGTTCATCGCGAGCCAGCGGAACTGCGGTTCGGCCGCGGTGAGCCGGAAGCTCTGCTCGCCGATCCGCGTGACGGTGCCGTCATCGAGCAGCTTGCCGTCGTCGTCGCACCAGCCGGTGTAGTAGACCTGCCCGACCTGCATCCTGTGGATGTCACGCGGGGTCAGGCGGTGCAGCAGGCGCGCGGCATCGCGACCCGTGATCTCGTATTTGATCAGCGGCGAGATGTCGATCAACGCCGCGTGATTGCGGATCGCCCAGTACTCGCGGTCGAGACCGAGGTCGTAGGAGCCGACGGCGATGCAGCCGCCCCAGCGCCGCCAGTTGTGCGGCAGGCACAGCTGGGACGTGCGCGCGTGAAAAGGGGTCCTGCGCAGCTGGTACAGCGGATGGTGAACGGTGGAAATCTCAGGCACGAGACGCTCCCGGCGCTCTCTGTTCCTGACGCAGGGGTTCCGGCGCCGACCCGGTCACTGTCGGAGCGAATCCGGGCCGGGCGCGACAATATGCCGCACTGGCTCGATTCGGGCCAGTCTTGCGCCTGGCGCGGGTCTAATGGCTGAGGTGGACGCCGACCGGTGCGGCCAGGCGGGGATCAGCGGCGGTCGCGGATGTCGATGAAGGTCAGGAACTCGTTGCGGGTCCGGGCATCGGACCGGAACGAACCCAGCATCTTCGAGGTGATCATCGACACGCCGCGCTTGTGGATGCCGCGCGTGGTCATGCATTCGTGGGCGGCCTCGATCACCACGCCGACGCCCTGGGGCTGCAGCACGTCGTTGATGCAGCGGGCGATCTCGGCCGTCATCTTTTCCTGCACCTGGAAACGACGGGCAAAGACGTCCACGACGCGCGCCAGCTTGCTGATGCCCACGACCTTGCCCGTGGGCAGGTAACCCACGTGGGCCCGGCCGATGATCGGCGCCATGTGGTGCTCGCAGTGCGATTCGAACTCGATGTCGCGCAGCACGACCATTTCGTCGTAACCCGCGGTTTCCTCGAACGTGCGGCGCAGGTAGTCCTTCGGGTCGATGCCGTAGCCCGAAAACCAGTCGGTGTAGGCATCGACGACGCGCTGCGGAGTATCGAGCAGGCCTTCGCGGGCGGGATCCTCGCCAGCCCAGCGCAGCAGCGTGCGCACGGCCTCTTCGGCCGAGTCCCGGCTGACGTTGTTGCGCCTCAGCAAGCGAGCTTCGCTTTTCGTGCCAGGGGTTGCCATGCCCGACTTGTTTCGGCGGGGCTTCGATTTCGGATGCACGGCCATGGTCACTGTCCTCCTGATCGCGGCCGGGGCTGGCGGCGCCAGCGCAGCAGCAGCACGAAACCTGCCACCATGCCTCCCAGGTGCGCGAAATGCGCCACGCCCTGGCCCGACCCGGTGACTCCCAGATACAACTCGAGCAAGCCATAGAGCGTGACGAACAGCCACGCCGGCATCGGAATCGGCGGGAACAGCAGCATGATGCGCCGCTGCGGGTAGGCCATGCCGAACGCCAGCAACAGGCCGAAAACGCCGCCGGAGGCACCCACCGTGGGGATGGGCTGCATCTCGACATTGCTGAGCACCAGCAGCTGCGCCAGCGCCGCGCCCACCACGCAGACGAGGTAGAACGTGACATAGCGCCGGCTGCCCAGCAGGCGCTCGACTTCGCTGCCGAACATGTACAGCGCGAACATGTTGAAGAACAGGTGGGTGAGGCTGCCGTGCAGGAAGCCGTACGTCAGCAACTGCCAGACCTGGAACGCGGGCGCGCCCGGGAACTGGGCCGATGCCGGCGGCCAGAGGGCGAACGGCCGCAACAGCAGGTCGCCAGTGAGGTACTGGACTGCGAAGATGGCGACGTTGATGAACAGCAGGACCCGCGTGGCGGGAGGCATCGAAGCACGCATGGGTGCATCCTAGCCCAATCTAGTGGCGAGGATCGCCGGCGCCGTGTACGTTGCGCGGCGCTACGGAGAGACAAGCTCGACATGCAGTCATTGCAACCCATCCGGTCCGTGCTCTGGACCCTCGTGGCCCTGGCAGGAGCTGTGGCTGCGCGGGCGGACGCGCTGCCGGCACCGGTCACCGTGTCGTACGGGAGCCTCGTATTCACGCCCTGCACGCTGTCGCAGGCCGGGCAGGCGCAGACCGTGCCGGCGCGCTGTGCAACGCTGCGGGTTCCAGAAGACCGCTCCAGCGCGGACAGCCGCAGGATCGAACTCGCGATCGCCTGGGTGCCGAGTACCGCGAAGTCCCCGGCCAGGGACCCGGTCGTGCTGCTGGCGGGCGGTCCGGGCCAGTCCGCCCTCGAAGCCTTTCCCGCCGTCTATCCGGCGTTCCGCGCCATCCTGCGCCAGCGCCACGTCCTGCTCGTGGATCAACGCGGCGTCGGCAGGTCGAACCCGCTGGTCTGTCCCTTGACGCTGAACGAGGAGGCACTGCGATTGCTCGACACGGCGGGTGTCGACGAGGCGCGCCGGCTGACGGCCGCCTGCCTGCACGAACTCGGGTCGAACGTCGACGTCCGCGCCTATACGACCAGCGCGTACATCGCCGACCTCGAGGACGTTCGCCGTGCACTGGGCGTCGCACAGTTCAACCTGGTCGGGGCGTCGTACGGCACGCGCGTCGGGCTCGAATACCTGCGTCGCCATCCCGGGTCGACGCGAACGGTCGTGCTCGACTCCGTCGTGCCGCCGAGCCTCGCCCTCGGCAACGAGCATGCGAAGAACCTCGAGGCGGCCGTCGACGCCCAGTTCGCACGCTGTACCGCGGATGCCGCATGCACGAAGCGCTTCGGTTCGCCACGAGCGCGTCTCCATGACCTGTTGCTGCAGCTGCACGAACAGCCGCAGCACGTCACGTATCGCGACCCGGTCACGAACCAGCTGCGTGAAGACGAGTTCACCGCTGTCTCGCTCGCATCGGTCGTGCGCTTCTATTCCTATGCGCCGCAGTTGTTCGGCATGCTGCCGATGCTGCTCGCCGAGGCCGCGGACGGCCAGTTCGCCAACCTGATGGCCCAGTCACGCATGATGGAGCAGCTGATCGGCGAGCAGATCTACGTGCCGCTGCAGCTGTCCGTCATGTGCGCGGAGGACGCGCCGGGGATGCGGGTAGACCCCGCTGACGCCGGCACCATTCTCGGCACCGAGTTCGTTGAATACACGCTGGCGCAATGCGCAGCCTGGCCGCGCGGCACGATGCCGAAGGATTTCCACGATGCCGTCAGGTCCGACAAGCCGGTGCTGCTGCTGTCCGGCGAGCTGGATCCGGTGACGCCGCCGCGGTACGGTGACGAAGTCCAGCGGCAGCTCCCGAATTCGCGTCACTTCGTCTTCCGCGGCCAGGGTCACGGCGTGATGGGCGCCGGTTGCGGACCACGGCTCATCGCCGAGTTCATCGCTGCAGCCGACGCGCGGAGCCTCGACGGCAGGTGCCTGGAGCAGTTGCAGTACGCGCCGCCGTTCGGTGGCTCGTACGGCTGGGACCCGTGATGGGCCGGACGGCGCACGCATGATCCGCGTCGAAGGACTGCGCAAGAGCTTTCGGACCCGCACGGGGCCGGTCCAGGCCGTCGATGGCGTCAGCTTCGAAGCGGCCGACGGGCAGATCACCGGGTTGCTGGGCCCCAACGGCGCCGGCAAGACCACCACTTTACGGATGCTCTACACGTTGATGTCGCCCGATTCGGGCCGCGTGCTGGTGGACGGCCTCGATGCGGCCATCGAACCCACCCGCGTGCGCGGACATCTCGGCGTGCTGCCCGATGCACGCGGCATCTACAAGCGGTTGACCGCGCGCGAGAACATTGCCTACTTCGGCGCACTGCAGGGGCTCGACGATCGCCTGATCGCAGAGCGCATCGAACGACTGGCGTCGGCACTCGACATGCGCGACTTCATCGACCGACGTGCCGAGGGTTTCTCGCAGGGGCAGCGCACCAAGACGGCGATCGCACGTGCATTGGTGCACGCGCCGCGCAACGTGCTGCTCGACGAACCGACCAACGGCCTCGACGTGATGACCACGCGCTCGCTGCGCGCCTTCCTGCTCGAGCAGCGCGCCGAAGGCCGCTGCGTGCTGCTCTCGAGCCACATCATGCAGGAGGTCGCGCGGCTCTGTGACCGGATCGTCGTCATTGCGCACGGGCGTGTGGTGGCCGACGGCACCCCGGACGAACTCCGCGAGGCCACCGGTTGCGACAGTCTCGAGGATGCCTTCGTCAAGGCGATCGGCTCGGACGAGGGGTTGTTCGCATGAGGGCGCTGTGGATCGTCCTGCGCAAGGAGCTGCTCGACGCGTTCCGCGACCGCCGCATGATGCTGGTCGCGTTCGTCGTGATTCCGCTGGCGATTCCGCTGGTGCTGGCGGGCACCAACGCACTCAGCGCACGCAAGCAGGCCCAGCAGCTCGAAGGACTGCTGGAGCTGCCGGTGATCGGCGCGGAGCGCGCACCGAACCTCGTCGCCTGGCTGCAATCACACAACGTGCAGGTGCTGCCCGCGCCACGGGATGCCGACGCGGCCGTGCGCACGCAGGAGCGCGACGTCGTCCTGCGAATCGACGAGAAGTACGGCGAGGACTGGCGCGCCGGCCGGCCTGCGAGCGTCGAGGTGATCTTCGACAGCTCGCGTCCGCTGGCTTCGGGCGCGACCGTGTCGCGACTCGGCGGCCTGCTCGACGCTTACGGCAGCACCGTCGGTACGCTGCGGCTCGTCGCCCGCGGCATCGACCCCGCCGTCGCGAATCCGCTGCAGGTCGGCGCGCGCGACGTGGCCACGCCCGAGGCTCGCTTCGATCTGTCGCAACAGATCCTGCCGTACCTGTTGCTGCTGCTGGCATTCATCGGCGGCATGCAGCTGGCGATCGATGCGACCGCAGGCGAGCGCGAGCGGCAGTCGCTCGAACCGCTGCTCGCGACACCCGTCGCGCGCGAGTCGATCATCGGCGCGAAGATTCTTGCCACGGCCGCGTTCTCGCTGCTGTCGATCGCCGTCACGCTGATCGCGTATCGCCTGGTGTTCGCTGTCGTGCCGGCGCGTGGCATGGACGCGTCTTTCGATCTCGCGCCCGCCGGACTGGCGCAACTGTTCCTGATCATCCTGCCGATCGTGCTGCTCGGCGCAACGGTGCTCACGGCGCTGGCTGCGTTCGCGCGCAGCTACCGCGAGGCGCAGGCCTACCTGCCGCTGCTGATGTTCCTGCCGATGATTCCGTCGCTGGTGCTGATGGTCGCGCCGGTCAGGACGCAGCTCTGGATGCTGGCCGTGCCGTTCCTGGGCCAGAACCAGATGATGCTGCGCGTGCTGCGCGCGGAAGGAATCCGTGCGCTCGAGTGGGTCGTCAGCCTAGGCGCCTCATTTGCGGTGGTGGCCGTCGTCTGGTTCATCGCAGCGCGGCTCTATCACCGCGAACAGCTCGCCACCTCGTCCTGACCCGTCAGTGCCAGCAGTTCGCCGGCCCACGCCAGTACGGCGGATTCAGCCGGATGAAACCCGTCGCGTGCGAAATCACCGGGCGGCACGGTCCCCGGAAAGGAATAGCAATAGGTCCGCGGCCGGCCCGCGAGGGCTTCTGCCGCCGCGTGCTGCAAGCCGCGCGCCTGGGCGCCCAGCAGCGAGTTGAGCGGCGCGGGCAAGGCGGGGAAGCGTTCGAGCGGCGGCACGCCGGCGAACAGGAAGGCCGACGCGGGCGCTCGTTCCCGCAGCCGCTCGTGAATGCCCGCGACATTGCGGCCGTAGGCACCCGCGGTCACGCGCCGTGTCACGTCGTTGACGCCCACCGAGACCAGGTAAAGGTCGCCTGCGGGCGCCGTCGGCACCAGTTCGCGCAAGACGGATGCGGAGGTTGCGCCGTTGCGGCCGCGGACCTGCCACTCGATGGGACGTTGCGTGCGCGAATGCAGCAATCGCGCGTAGGCAGCAGTCAGTGAATCCCGCAACTGCTGCACCCCGGTGCCGGCGATGATCGAATCGCCGACGCCGATGATCCGCAGCGCATCCGGGCCGTCTGCGCCAATGCGGCCTGATTCGCCTTCCGGCGGGGCCAGGCGCGGCGTTGCCAGCAGCACGCGCAGCGCCTGCAGGAACGCGATGGGTGGCAGGCGTGTGGTCACGCGCCGCTACCAGCCGATGCCGTAGTCCTCACCGTGATTGCTCGAGCCGCCCCAGAACGTACCGTTCTCCGGGTCGATCATGATCGCGTTGATCGGACCGGACGTGCGGGCTTCGAACTCAGGCTTGTAGCCGCGCCCGATCAGTTCCCTCGTGACCCATTGCGGCATGGCCGAGTTGAGGACGATGCGGCCGGGTTGCGCTTCGTGCTGATCGAACGACGCCTTCATCTGATAGCTGTTGAAGTTGGCGGCTTCGGCCGCTTCCTGCGGCGTCATGCCGAATTCCTGCACGTTGAGGAAGAACTGCAGCAGGTTCTGGTCCTGCGAGTCGCCGCCCTGCACGGCGAAGGCCAGCCACGGCTTGCCGCTCTTCAGGGCGAGGCTCGGCGTGAGCGTGACGCGCGGGCGCTTGCCGGGCGCGACCACGTTGTAGGGGTTCTCGGCCGGATCGAGCACGAACGACTGCATGCGCTGGCTCAGGCCGATGCCGGTGTGGCCCGCGATCGTCGCCGGCACCCAGCCGCCGCTCGGTGTCACCGACACGAGCCAGCCGTTCGCATCGGCGGCCACGACCGTGGTCGTGCCGCTCTTGAAGCCCGCTTCGAAATCAGCCAGCTGCTGGGCCGTGAGCCCTGCCTGGTCGAGCGCATCGAGCGCCGCCTTGCGCTGCTGCTGCAACTGGTCGGCGTACGGGTTCTTGCCGCCCTGGAACGGATACGGATCGCCGGGCCCTGCGTTCACGTCGTTGCGATCCATGCGGATCGTCGCGGCGCGCTGCTTTGCGTACTCCTTCGAGAGCAGGCCCTTGGTCGGCGTGGCAGGCGGGAAGTAGGGATCGCCGTAATAGAAGTCGCGGTCGGCGAAGGCGAGGTTCATCGCCTGATAGACGGTGTGGATGTAGTTCGCGCTGTTGAAGCCCATCGCGCGCACGTCGAAGTTCTCGAGGATGTTCAGCGACTGCAGCAGCGCCGGGCCCTGTGTCCACACGTCGAGCTTGTAGACGTCCACGCCGCGGTAGTCGGTGCGCAACGGTTCCTCGACCAGCGGCTGCCATCGCGCGAGATCGTCGAACGTGATCAGGCCGCCCTGTTCCTGCACGCCGCGCACGAACTCCTGGGCGATGTCGCCGCGATAGAAGCGGTCGTACGCCGCCTGCAGGGCCTCCTTGCGCGACTTGCCGGCCGCGAGGGCCTGCTTTTCGGCGTCGACCATCTTGCGCAGCGTCGCCGCGAGGTCGGGCTGGCGGAAGATCTCCCCTGCGCGTGGGGCTTCGCGCGCGGCACCGAGGTGCGGCAACATTACCTGCTTCGAGTACGGCCACTCCTTGAGCTTTTCCTTCCAGCGCTCGATCAGGTCGGCGGTCTCGCCGTCGATCGGATAGCCGTCGGCGAGTTCGATCGCGGGGGCCAGCACCTCCGCGAGCGAGAGCGTGCCGTAGTCCTGCAGCATCAGGATGATGCCGCCGGGCGTGCCGGGCGTGACCGCGGCGAGCGGGCCATACGCGGGCGGGTACTTGTAACCCTTGCCCTTGAAGAACTCGGGCGTCGCACCGGTCGGAGCCATGCCGAGCCCGTTGATCGCGATCACCTTGTTCGTGCGCGGATCGTAGATCAGGGCCTGCGTCTCGCCGCCCCAGTGCAGCACGTCCCACATCGTGGAGGTTGCCGCGATCATGGCGCAGGCCGCATCGACGGCATTGCCGCCACGCTGGAACATCATTGCGCCTGCCGTCGCGCCGAGCGGCTTGCCCGTGATCGCCATCCAGTGCCGGCCGTGCAACGGCGGCTTCTGCGTCTTTGCGATCGAGCGTGCGACCGTGGGCGAGTAGGCCTGGGCGTTGGCGGGCGGCGTTGAGACGGTGCTCATCAGGAAAATGCTCGTGGCGGCAAGGGCCGCGATCGACTGGCGATATGGAAACATCTGGCTTTTTCCTGTCGATGCGGTCGGTGAAGTATGCTGCGCGCCTTGTTCCACCGCCACCTGGGCATCACGATCATGAGCCATCGCCAGTTCCTCGCGTCGTTGCTGCTGTTCGCGACCGCCGCCGCCCCGGCGCAGGCTGCCGTCACGGACGCCTCGCTCGACGCGGCCACCGCCGCGGTGATGCCGCAGGTGGTCACGTGGCGCCGCGATTTCCACCAGAACCCCGAACTCAGCAACCGCGAAGTGCGCACGTCGAAGATCGTGGCCGAAGAGCTGCGCAAGATGGGCCTCGAGGTTCGCACGGGCATCGCGTACACCGGCGTGGTCGGCATGCTGCAGGGCGGCAAGCCGGGCCCGACGGTTGCGCTGCGCGCCGACATGGACGCATTGCCGGTGACGGAGCAGGTCGACCTGCCGTTCAAGTCGACGGCGACGGCCGAGTACCGCGGCGAGAAAGTCGGCGTGATGCACGCGTGCGGTCACGACGGGCACACGGCGATCCTGCTCGGCGCGGCCAAGGTGCTTTCCGGCATTCGCACCGAGTTGCCCGGCACGGTCATGTTCGTGTTCCAGCCGGCGGAAGAAGGCGCGCCTGACGGCGAGCGGGGCGGCGCGAGCCTGATGCTCGACGAAGGCCTGTTCGCGACGGCGAAGCCGGATGCCATGTTCGGCCTGCACCTCTGGTCCGCGCTCAATACCGGCGTGATCGGTTACCGCGAAGGTTCGTTCATGGCGGCATCGGATCGCTTCAAGCTCGTCATCAAGGGCCGGCAGACGCACGGCTCGCGTCCCTGGGGCGGTGTCGATCCGATCGTCACGGCTGCGCAGATCGTGATGTCGCTGCAGACGATCGTGAGCCGCCAGGTCGACATCACGCGCTATCCAGCCGTGGTCTCGGTCGGCGCGATCAAGGGCGGCATCCGCAACAACATCATCCCCGACTCGGTCGAAATGGTCGGCACGTTCCGCACGTTCGACCCGTCGGTGCGCACGCAGGTGATCGAGAGCATCAAGCGTATTTCGAGCGACGTCGCGGCATCGCAGGGTGCGACGACGGAGTTCGAGCTCGGCGGCGACCCGAATCCGGTGGTCGTCAACGATGCCGTGCTGACTGCACGCGCCGTCGCGTCGCTGCAGCGCATCTCGGGCCGCGACAACGTCAACGTGATCCCGTTCGTCACGGGATCCGAGGACTACGCGTACTACGGCAAGAAGTTGCCGTCGTTCTTCTACTTCGTCGGCGTGACGCCGAAGGGGCAGGATGCCATCGCGGCGCCGAGCAATCACTCGCCGAAGTTCTTCGTCGACGAAGCCGCGCTGCCGGTCGCCCTCAAGACGCTGGTGGGCGCAGCCGTCGATTACCTGCAGCAGGGCGTGCAGCCGAACTGAATCAGGCCCAACCAGGGCAGGCCTCAGTCGGTGGGCTTGCCGCCACGGCCCGCGCCGCCCACGAAGCGCGCGGCGCCCCGGGCAGACTCGCCGCTGTTCAAGACCTCGAGTCCGCGTGCGAACTCATTGCGTAGCGCATCGACACGATCGCGATCCCACTGGTCCCGGCACGACGCCCGGTCGGCCCGCAGGCAGGGCTGCGGGAAAGCCGCGATCTCCCGGGCCAGCGCTTCAGCGGCGGATCGTGATTCGCCGCGAGGCACCACGCGATTCACCAGGCCTATCGCCAGGGCTTCCGCGGCCCCCACGCCCCGTCCCGTGAGAATCAGGTCCATCGCGCGGCCATGGCCGACCAGGCGGGGCAGGCGGAAGGTGCCGCCGTCGATCAACGGGACTCCCCAGCGGCGACAGAAAACGCCCAGAGTCGCGTCGGCCTCCGCCAGACGCAGGTCGCACCAGAGCGCGATCTCGAGGCCGCCGGCGACGGCATGCCCGGCGATCGCCGCGATCACGGGTTTTTGCAGTTCGAGCCGTGACACGCCCATCGGGCCGAGGGCGTCGTCCGGC
>JBAVJR010000183.1:0-13299 GCA_049687855.1 Steroidobacteraceae bacterium
TCCGGGGCCACCGCTATGCAGGGGATCGTGCGACGAGTTGGCGCGTCCGTCTGCTCGCTTCCGCACATTGGAACGCCGCGCGGCGGCTCGCGGCGCAACAGGACCTCAGGTTCGAGAGCCGCGACCACGGCATCCGTCCGCACCGCCAGACCGAACCGCGCAACCTCGCCACCCGTCGTCTTCAAATCGGCGAGCCACCGCCACCGGGCCGACACGTCGACGGCAGGTACTTCGGCGACGACGCAATGAGCGCTGCCGTACGGAGTGTCCGGGCCGAGAGAGATACGCTCATGGAAGGCGTGCAGGTCAAGCGGTCCAGTCGATTCGCTCCTGCGGCCCACACGAAGGGAATACTCATGAACAGACTCATCTACATCATCGGCGCGGTCGTCGTTGTCATAGCCCTGCTGTCGTTTTTTGGTCTGCGTTGATTCGCAGCACCTGTCGGTGGCGAAATCGTAGTCAAGCGGCGATCGGGAGCTCGAACGGGCCCTGGCAGTGCCGCTGCCAGCCGTAGTGACCCAGTAACGCGGGCGCGGGACACAGTGCGCCGGCACGCTGCGCCGGCGCGCGGCGCGCGGCGCTGGCGTGAGACCCGCGATGCACGCGATGGTCGTTGTATTGATCCCGGAATGCCGCGAGCTTTCGCGCCAGATCGACCGCGTTCCAGAAGAAGACGCGGTCCAGGTACTCGCGCCGGATCGTGCCGATCAGACGCTCAACGAACGGATGCGACACCGGTGCGTAGGGGACCGACTTGACTTCCTCGATCTCGCGGATGCGCAGGTTGGCGAGCGAGCGGTGGAAGTGAAACAGCGGGTCGTGAATTGAGGCACGCTCGATGCCGAAGCCGATGATGCGGCGGGTGAAGACATCGATGACCACCAGCACCCAATGACTGTGCAGGAGGATCGATTCGCAGCGGAAGAGGTCGACACTCCAAAGGCTATCCTTCGCTTGGGCGATGAGTTCCGCGGACGGGCCCTCTGAGCCGGGCTTGCGGCGAGGCGAAGGCGCGGACACCACCGGGGCGAAGGAACTTCGCAAGGGTGACCAGTAGGTGGATGGCAAGGATGAGGATTTCACGCACCGGGCGGACCGTACCATCACCGCCGGTACGCGCAAGACTGCGCGGCGCGTGCGGATTGCCTCACATTACGAATTCGCCACCCACACCGGTTGGCAAGCAGTCATCACGATCCACTCGTCATGTCCGCGACTCGACGTGTTCGGTGACGCACGGAAGCTCAAGCCGCAACTCCTTATGCTTTTTGAAAGAAAGCGTTGTCATGCCCGGTACTAAACCAAAGCTTGTCGAGTCGTCAAACCCGCTCCTGAGGGAGCTGTCGAGGTGGGAGACTGATGGCGGTGCAGTCCGAGATCCGCCCGATGACAGATCTCGAATGGAAGCCTTTCCCCACACGCGTCATGGCGCGGGAAAGCCTGGTCATTTTGCTCGTGCCAGCTCAAGTCTCCTCGAGAAATGGCGATCTATATTTCGCCGGGCCCGGGCCATACGCCACAACCCACTGACGCTCCGAGCAGCAGCCCAGATGATCTACATCATGGATCGGCCGAAGCCGTCGAGGTCACCGCGCCGTGCTGACCAACAGGGTTGCAAGTCGGGCCTTCTCCTGCGGCGATGAGTGCCATTTCCTCCGCTGTCAGCACGGCAACGTGGATCGGAAGACCGCCGCAAAGGGCTTCACTTGCGCCGAGTCCCCGCTACGGCCAGATGCTGCGCAGTAGTTTCCAGCCCCACCCCCTGCTGCGGGGCCCACATTTGCAAACCGTAGCGTCCCTGTTGCGACCTGCCCCGAAGCTGGATCTACGCTGCGAACGACTGGAATTGCCCGATGGCGATTTCGTGGACTTGGGCTGGAGCGGTGATCACAACAAGACGGGGCCGCTGGCGGTGCTGGTCCATGGTCTGTGCGGCGGCTTTGAATCCAAGTATGCGCGGGGCACCGCCTGCCAACTGATTGCACGGGGCTGGCGCACGGTCATTTTTCAATTGCGCGGCGCCGGGCCGGAGCCGAACCGGCTGCAGCGGTGCTACGACCAGGGAGACACCGAGGACCTCCGCTACTTCTGGCATCTTTTGCGTAACCGCGAGCCGCACGCATTCATCGCCTCCGTCGGCTGGTCGCTGGGCGGTAATGTCACCCTGAAGGCACTGGCGGAGGAGGGCGATGCAGCGCCGGTCGATATCGCTGCAGCGGCCTCTGTGCCCTTCGATATCCGGCCGTGTGCTGAACGGTTGCGCAAAGGATTCTCACGCATTTACCAAAAGCGCTTGCTCGACGATTTGAAAGACGCTCTGCGACGCAAGCACCTTCACATCGCACCGTCGCCATTGGTGAATCTGGCCGCGGCACTGGTCGCGCGGGATTTCATTGAGTATGACGAAGCCTACACGGCACCGCTGGCAGGCTACCGCGATGCAGAGGACTACTACACACACTCCTCTTGTGGCCGCTTGTTACGGAATATTCGTTGCCCCACTCTCGTCGTGCACGCGCTGGATGACCCGTTCATGACTGCCGACATTGTTCCCGCGATGGATGCGCTGGCACCCTGTGTGACGCTTGAAGTGGCGCCGGGTGGGGGTCATGTGGGCTTCGTCAGTGCCGGTGCTCTCGGGCTGCCGTATTGCTGGCTCGAGCGCAGGCTGACAGCGTATCTGCACGACGGTTACGAGCGTCGAGTCGGCGCGCATGTTTCGGTCGCACGACCCGGTCAGGCTTCGATGCCGGCTCGGACTAAAATCGGTCAACCGTCGACGCTTGTTCACACCCTGCGCTAATGAACGCGGGGGACGTCGATGAGCCCGACTTCAGTGACCTGTGGGCTTGCAGGCAACACCCAAGCGTAACGCCAGAGCGTCCAAACTTCTGTCGGTCGTCCAAAGCCGGGCATCCGGTGTCAGCAGGACGGCTGCCAGCAAGGCCACATCGATGGCTCCGAAGCCTGAATCGTAGAGTCGCTCCTTCTCGACCAGTACAAGCGTTTCTTCGGTCGTCGCAACAACAGCCTGACGCAGCATCCTGAGATCGCCGAGTGTTCGTTCACGCGGTGCTGGCGGGGTTCCGCACGCGAGTTCGAGCACGATCAAGGGGTGACAGAGAACCTGGTCCATCGCCAGCAACGATTGCAGGACCGGGTTGGCACGGCGAAAGTGTCCGACCCAGAGCGACGTGTCCACCAGCACCCGCGTCATTTGCGAGCCTGTGCCACCGGACGCCGTCTGGGAATGTCTTTCATGTCGGGCGCTGCCGCTCCCAGCGCAGCGAGCCTCTTCCCCGATTGCACTCGAACGAAGACTCTCATCGCTTCACGGACGAGATCGGCCTTGTCCGTTCCTGGATCAGCAACTTCCAGTGCCTTGCGGTAGAGCTCATCGTCGATCGTGATCGTCGTTCTCATATTGAACTCGCCTCATCAGAATTGATGAATAATGACATCACTTATGTCATCAATGAAGTAGGCGCATGACAGGGTCCGGTATGCGCAACAAGGTGGACGCCGGTTGACACCCAGGATCCCGGAGCCCGGCCCCACCGCGGAGTCGAACCACCGACCCGATTTCCGATAGTCCGCGGGTCGGTCCCATCCGGCCACGGATAGTCCGCGGGTGATGCCCGAAACTTGATGCAGATCCGAGCTGGAAATGGTGGCCAGGGACCGAATCGAACCATCGACACGCGGATTTTCAAGACAGCCTACAAGTCAGTTCGGTGCGAGTAAGTCGAAGAATCGCAAGGAGTCCCGGCGGCGCCGACCGAACCGCCCTCGCCGACCGAGCCCATGCCGAACCCCGCGGGGGCCGTCCGACCGAACCCCGGCGCGGGGGCCATGCATGTCAACGAGTTGGGCGCATCGCGACCGAACTATTTCCGAACCGGTTGGCGAGATCGAACCCACGCAGCCGGCTGCGTTGGCATCATTGACAACACACGCCAGGTGTCGGCATAGTCGCCAGCATGCCTGCCGAGCTCCTGCACCGCGAACGGCTGGATTTCGACGATGGCGCGGTCGTGGAGATGGTGCTGTGGCGGGTGCCCGAGCCGGTGGCGGGTTGCCGGCATTCGTACAAGTTCCGCCTGTACTACGGGACGGCGGGAAAGCGGATCGTCGGCTACGACAATGAGCGCGGCAAGGGTGATCACCGGCATCGACGGGGCCGCCAGGAGCCATACCGGTTCACGACGGTGGAGCGTCTGGTCAGCGACTTCCTCGCGGATGTCGCGAAGGAGCGAGCATAGTGAGCAAGGCAGTCCTGAGGATTCGGCGCGACGCCGATGCGGCGCTCGCGGAGATGGGCAAGCGGTTCACCGCGGCGTGGAAGTCCGGGCGCTCGTCGGCCCATGTGTTTGCGTTCGAGTCGCCGGCGGCACTGTTCCGGGTCCTGACACCGAAACGATGGGAACTGGTGGAGCGCCTGCAGGCGCTCGGACCCTCGAGCGTGCGGGGGCTCGCTCGTGCCCTCGAGCGCGACGTGAAGCGCGTTCACGAGGACGTGGTCGCATTGATCGAGGTCGGCCTGATCGAGAAGACCGAGCGTGGCAGGATTCACGTGCCGTTCGCGGTGATCGAAGCGGACTTCGCGCTACGGGCGGCATGAGCCGCCCGGTATTCGAACGGCGCAAGCGTGGCCTTGCGCCATCGATCGAGCGGCGACGGCGCGTCCTGTTCCTGAGCGACCGAACTCTTTCCGAACCGCGCACCGAACTGGGCCGCGCTGGGTTACGGCGCACTCGCCCTCACCACCTCGAGACCCGCCCCCCGATTCACGACGCCGCAGAGCGGACGCCTAACGCTGCGCCTAACTGGCGAGGCGCGAACCCCGCTCGCGCCGAGTCCGTGCTGCGGCGCGGGTCAGGCCTCGCTCCTTCACGAACTTGACCTCCACGCGATATCCGAGCGCCTTCGCGTACTTTTGCAGCGTCGCGATTGAGGGCGAGTGCTTCAGTGCTCCGGATTCAAGGCGCGCGATTGCGGACTGCGTCGTACCCACTCGTTCCGCCAACTGCGCCTGGGTGAGACCGGCCTCCGCACGCGCCTTCAGTACTTCGTCCAGAAACGCGAATTCCGCTCCCAATGCGTCATACGCCTCGCGCACGTCAGGTCGCGCCATTGCTCGAGCCTTGAACCTCTTCAGGGAGCTAGCCATTTTTCAATTCCTTCATTCGCCTACGAGCAAGTTCCAGTTCCCTGGCGGGCGTCTTCTCGGTCTTCTTCACGAACTGATGCAGCATGACAATTTTCCGATCGATGACCGTGCAGTAGAAGACCCGGGCGATACCCTCCGCGGCCTTCAGGCGGAGTTCAAATAGGCCTTGGCCCATCGCACGCGTATGAGGCATGCCGAGGTCTGGACCGTAGACTTCCATTCGTTCGGCATATTTCAAGAATCGCGCAACGAACCCGGCCGGAAGCGCCAGTATCTCGGCTTCCAGCCGCCGACTGAAAAACCTGACTTTCCATACCACGATCGCACTATAGCATATTCGCTATACGTCACACGAATGCATGGGTGTTGTACTCCGCAATTACTCGATCACGCCAACGCGGGCGCCAGCTGAAATTCGTGATGCAAGCCACCCAGCACCGATCTGGCGCGCACTTCGAGGCAGTCGGTGGCGAAATTGTAAACCGGCGTCGAGGATTGACCAGGCCAAATTCCTGGTCAAACTTCAACGCCTGTTCACACCGTGGGCGACTTAACCTGACAACACCGCGCTGACGCATGATGGAAAGTCGCGCCATGGGGGTCTCCTGTAACCGAAATCCGGCGACACCAGAGACCGTTTCCCACTAGACTGACAGCTCCGTTAGTTCGTCCCGGATGCAATACTTGCGGAACGAAAGCGGTCGCTCCCGCGGAGCGTGGTGGAAAGTGCGTCGTAAGAAATGGACGACGTGCCACGACCAGCCGAAATGGAAGCCGGACTTCGGTGCAGCACGGGACAGCCAATGAACGAAACGAGCAAGGCAGTCTTTCTCAGCTACGCATCGCAGGACGCGGAAGCCGCCCGCCGCATCTGCGAAGCCTTGCGAGGCGCCGGCATCGAGGTCTGGCTGGACCAGAGCGAATTGCGAGGCGGTGACGCATGGGATGCAGCGATCCGCAAGCAGGTCAAGACCTGCGCCTTGTTCATACCGATCATCTCCGCGAATACCTGCGCGCGTGCCGAAGGCTATTTCCGGCTCGAATGGAAACTTGCGATCGATCGCTCGCACCTGATGGCGGCCGAGCGGCCGTTCGTGGTGCCGGTCGCGATCGACGGCACGCGCGAGGCCGATGCGCTCGTTCCGGACAAGTTCCGCGACGTGCAGTGGATGCACCTTCCGGAGGGGCAGGTCACCGCGCCTTTCGTTGAGCACGTGTCGCGGCTGTTGTCCTCGAGTGACGAGCCTCCGCGCAGGACGGCTTCGCTCGCCGCCGGGGTAATCTCGACGGCGGGTACGGCCAGGCGCAAGCCGCGTCGCAGTGTCGCACTCAGCGCTGCAGCCCTGGTGGCGTTGCTGACTGCGGGCGCGTTCCTGGCGTTTCAGATGAGCAATCGCAACGCCGCCATCGGTTCGGTGGCTGTCCTGCCGTTCGAGAACGGGACCGGCGACCCGGCGATCGACTACCTGAGCGACGGAATCTCGGAGAGCCTCATCAACAAGCTCTCGAGTCTCAGCGGACTGCGGGTCATCTCGCGCACCTCGGCCTTTGCCTTCAAGGGCAAGGAAATGGAACCGGCGGAGATCGGCCGCAAGCTCGGTGTCGATGCCCTCGTCCTCGGCAACCTCGCCCAGCATGGCCAGGGCCTGGCGATCAGCGCGGAACTCGTCAGTGTCAGTGACAGCGCCCAATTGTGGGGCGAAAAGTACACCCGGCAGGCGGACGACCTGCTGCAGCTCGAAGGCGACCTCGCGACCACGATCGCAAAGACCCTGCGCCGCCGGCTGAGCAGCGAGGAAAAGGCACAGCTGGCCCGCACCCCGACCACCGACCCAGAGGCCCATCGTCTGTATCTGAAGGGGCGCGAACTCCTGTTAGGCAGCCAGCAGGAGATGGATAAGAGCGTCGATTTCATGCAGCAGGCCGTGGCCAAGGCGCCGGAGTACGCACTCGCGTACGCTGGTCTTGCGGAGGTCTACACACGGCAGGCCTTCCACCGGGGGAGTGCCGGGACGGAGGTGCTCGGTAAGGCCCGTGACGCCGCAAGCCGCGCGCTCGCACTCGACCCGGAGCTGGCCGAGGCCCATTCCGCGCTCGGCATGATCCGCTTCTACTTCGAGTGGGACTGGGCGGGTGCGGATTCCGAGTTCCGTCGGGCACTGGAGCTCAATCCCGGCAGCAGCGCCGTTCACGAGGATTATGGGAATTTCCTGACAACGATGGGCCGCCTGGACGAGGGGCTCGCCCAAAGCCAGGAAGCGGCGCGGCTCGACCCGCTCTCGGTCGGCCCGATCCACGACATCGGGATCAACGCCATGGCCCGCAAGGATTTCGAGCAGGCCGCCGCCGGCTTCCACCGCGCGATCGACATCGATCCGAACTGGACCTGGGGCTACGTCAAGCTCGCCCGGACACTCGCGATCCAACAGAAGTGCCCGGAAGCCTTCGAGCAGGCCGAGATCGCGGAGCGGAAGATCGCGGGCGGCGCCGCGCCATTGGCGCGCTCATGGCTGGGCGTCGTCTACGCGCTCTGTGGCGATGTGGCGCGCGCGCGCCAGAAGCTCGACGAACTCCACGCCCTGAAAACGCAGCGATTCGTCGACCCCCATCTATTCGCCGAAATACACGGCAGCCTCGGCGAATCCGCAGAGGCGATGCGCTTGTACGAGAGGGCGTTCGACGGCCGCTCGCCGAACATGGTCTACGCGAGAACCTACGAGCAATTTGTCCCCGAACTCGCCGGCGATGCGCGCTACCAGGCGATCGTCGCCCGCATGGACTTCCCGCCGTTGGCCGAATAGGCGTGCGGGTGTTGTCAGGTTAAGCGACCAAAGGCGCAATGAGCGGGGAGTGAGCGATCACTCAGGCAGCCGCGGTGGCCGCCGCCCACGTGCGATCGGCTTCGGCTCGAAAGAGGCGAAGAGTCGATCGGCGGATCAGGTGTCTTTGAACGTTGAAGTTGTTGTAGACGGTGGTGTGTGTCGCGAGAAATCTTTGCGCTGAACGTTGCGATTTGAACCGCTGTTGTTTCCGCTCCCGTCGCCGAATGACCAGATGAGAGTTCTCCGCTCGATTGTTGTTGGGCATACGGCCCGGTCGGTGTCGATCGCCACAGTGAAGCTGCCGGAACGCGGCTCGATACGAAGCAAGTTTGTCGGTTACGAAACTCTCCGGATGAATGCCGTTTCGCCTCAGTAACTTGCCCAGCAATCGCAAAGCGGCACCGGTGTCGCGGCGCTTCTGAACGAGCATGTCCCGGACCTCGCCCTCATCGTCGACCGCGCGCCACAACCACATGCGCTCATCGCGGATCTTCACGACCATCTCATCCAGGTGCCAGCGACCGGTCGGTGTGGGTCTGGAGCGCCGCAGGTTCCGTGCGAAGGCCCGGCCGAATTTCAGGGTCCAGCAGCGGATTGTCTCGTAGCTCGCCTCGATGCCGCGCTGCGCCAGCAGCTCCTCGACATCCCGCACAGGCTGAGGGTGAACCGGAAGTAGAGCCAGACAGCCAGCCGGATGACGTCCGGCGGGAACCTGTGGCGCTTGAAGGAGACCGGCGGCATTGGCGTTCCCCCGTTCGGGGGTAATTCTGCCCCAAAACGGAGAATGCGTGGGGTTAAGCTGACAGCACCGTGCCGACCGCGCGCTGGATCCGCTCGATGACTGCGTAATGACTCAATTGCGCTTGTGGCGCGTGGCGCGACACGCTACACTGGCACGGTGATCAGGTCATTCCGCCACAAGGGCGTCGAGCGATTTTTCAAGACCGGCAGCAAGGCGGGAATCACCGCCGCGCATGCTCCCCGTCTCGCCCGACAACTTTCGGCGCTCAATGGTGCCCGCGAACCGTCGGACATGAACATTCCAGGCTGGAGCCTGCACGCACTGAAGGGGAAGCTGTCGAGCCACTGGAGCGTTAGTGTCAGCGGCAACTGGCGACTGACCTTCACTTTTAAGGACGGCGATGCCGAACTCGTCGACTACCAGGATTACCACTGAGGATGCCATGAGCGAGATGCACAACCCCCCACACCCCGGACTGACTTTGCGCGACGACGTGCTGCCGGCGCTCGGACTGCAGATCGGTGAAGCCGCAGCCCAGCTGGGAGTTGATCGCACCACGCTGTCGAAGGTACTCAATGGCCGGGCGTCCATCAGCCCGGCAATGGCCCTGCGTATCGAGCGCTGGCTCGGTCGCTCGCGCGGTGGCTCCGCGGAAGTGTGGCTGGCACAGCAGACCGCGTATGACCTTTGGCAGGAGCGTCGGTCGATGAAGAGGACGAAGGCCCTAGCCACGGTTCGGTCCGCAGGTCGGCAAGCTGCTTGAGCGGCGGCCGTCTCTTGCGCCCCCTCTAGACAAGGGCATGCGCAGGGATGGGCGGACCTATAGTCCGCGGGTCACCCGATTTCGGGGCAAAATCGCCCCGGATAGTCCGCGGGTGATACCCGAAAGACGTTGCAAATCAGAAACTTGAGCTTATCGACAGATAGCTTGCAGTTTATTCCGAGCACATGGTTTACACATTTCCGCATTTGGGGGAGTTCGCCCAGATGCCCTGGAACGAGTGTAAGCCGATGGATGAACGCCTCCGATTCGTTGCCCGCCTGCTGGAAGGCGAGAAGATGGCGCCGCTGTGCCGTGAGTTCGGCATCTCCCGGGTCACCGGCTACAAGATCTTCGACCGGTACAAGGAGTGCGGGCTGGACGGCCTCCACGACCGCAGCAAGGCCCCCTACCGGCAGGCCAACAAGTTGCCGTTCCAGGTCGAGCGGGCGATCCTGGGGATCAAGAAGGAGTACCCATCCTGGGGTGCGCCGAAGATCCGCGACAAGCTGATCCGCGAGTACCCCATGATCCCGCCGCCCGCGGTCAGCACGATCCACGCCGCGCTCGACCGCAACGGGCTCATCAAGCGCCGCAAGCGCCGCCGCTACAAGGCGTGCGGCACGCCCCTGACCGCCGCGCTGGCGCCCAACGAGCTCTGGTGCGCCGACTACAAGGGCGAGTTCCTGCTCGGCAACCGCCAGTACTGCTACCCGCTCACCGTCACCGATTACCGCTCACGCTATCTCCTCACCTGCGAAGGCCTCGAGTCGACGAAGTCGAAGTTCGCCTTCTCCGTGTTTGAGCGCACGTTCCGCGACTTTGGCCTCCCCGCTGCGATCCGCACCGACAACGGCATCCCCTTCGCCGCACCGTGGGCGATGTTCGGGCTCTCACGCCTGGCGGTGTGGTGGCTGCGCCTCGGCATCCGTCTGCAACGCATCAAGCCCGGCAAGCCGCAGCAGAACGGCCGGCATGAGCGCATGCATCTCACGCTGAAGAACGAGACGACGAAGCCCGCCGCGTTCAACTTCCTGCAGCAGCAGGAGCGGTTCGAGGACTTCATCCGGGTTTACAACCAGGAGCGGCCGCACCAGGCGCTCGGCGGACTGTACCCGGCCGAGATCTATACACCCTCAGCGCGTCCCTACGCGCCGCCGTGCGATCCCGAGTACCCGTTCCATGATCGCACCGTGCGCATCACGCGCTGCGGGCGCATCTGCGTGGGCAGTCGGAAGATCAACTTGAGTACGTCGCTGGCAGAGCAGCTGGTGGGCATCCGCGAAGTCGACGACCAGGTCTGGCAGGTCAGCTTCCTGGAGTACGATCTAGGATACTTCGATCGAGACGAGGACCGGGTCGAGCCCGGCCCCAATCCCTTCGCCCCGGACACAGTGTTAACCATGTGTCCGGAATGAGATGTAAACCATGAGATCGGAATACACCCCATGAGGAGTGGTCGGGATGAAAGGATTTGAACCTTCGACTCCTACGTCCCGAACGTAGTGCTCTACCAGGCTGAGCTACATCCCGAATCCGGTTCGCCGCGGGCCTTCAGCAATGTCCGGCCCGGGTGGCCGACAGGAGGCGAGGGCGGCGGGGCAGGCCCCGCTGAGAGCCGCGCAGTCTACTGAAGGACCGCCCCCGATTCAATGAATGCGGGCGACGAGACCGGCTCCAATTGACTCAGTACGTTCGCGCGACCGCGAATTCCGCCAGGGTCACCAGGGCATCGCGGTATTTCGAGGCCGGCAGGCTGCCGAGCGCCTCGACCGCCAGTTCCTTCTCGCGACGGGCCATCCGGGCGGTGTATTCGAGCCCGCCCGAGGTCTCGATCAGGCGCGTGATCTGGTCCAGGTCATCGATGCCGCCGGTTTCGATGGCTGCGCGCAACCTGGCCGCCTCGGCCGCGGGAGCGTGGGCCAGCGCATAGATGACGGGCAGCGTCGGCTTGCCCTCGGCCAGGTCGTCGCCCAGGTTCTTGCCCAGTTCCTCGGCGGTCGCCTGGTAGTCGAGGGCGTCGTCGACCAGCTGGAACGCCGTGCCCAGGTGCCGGCCGTAATCGACCATGGCCTCCTCGATCTCGCGCGGCGACCCGGACAGGATCGCAGCCATCTGCGCGCCGGCTTCGAATAGCTTCGCCGTCTTGCGGTAGATGACCTCCAGGTACCGCTGTTCGGTGGTCTCGGGGTCGTGCGCGTTCATGAGCTGCAGCACCTCGCCCTCGGCGATGGTGTTGGTCGCGTTCGCCATGACTTCCTGGATGCGCAGGTCGCCGAGCTCGACCATCATCTGGAACGAGCGGGAGTACAGGTAATCGCCGACCAGCACGCTCGCTTCGTTGCCGAAGACGTGGTTGGCGGTATTGCGGCCGCGGCGCAGGTCGGAGCCGTCCACGACGTCGTCGTGGAGCAGCGTGGCGGTGTGGATGAACTCGATGATCGCGGCGGCCGGGACGTGTTTCTGACCCTGGTGTCCGCACGCACGGGCTGCCAGCACCACGCTCAGCGGGCGCAGCCGCTTGCCGCCCGCACCGATGATGTACTGGGAGACCTGGTTGACCAGCACGATGTCGCTGGCCAGCCGCTGTACGATGGTCTGGTCGACGCGTTGCAGGTCTGCCGTGACCAGCGCCCGGATCTCTTCGAGTTGCATTCGCGCGACAAGCCGTCCGGAAGGGGTTCTGGTGGAAAACCCGGCATGGTACCCATCGCCCAGCGCCAAGGGAATGGAGGGAAGCCCCTAAGCGCTTGATTCAGGCGGGTCGATCCCCTAAAATTGCGGGTCTTTCTGCCGGGGCTCCCGGCAGCCATCGTTACCGGTTTGGAGTAAGGCTCATGTACGCGGTCATTGCGACGGGCGGCAAGCAGTACCGTGTCGCCGAAGGCGACGTGGTGCGCATCGAGAAACTGGCCGCCGAACTCGGCGCCGCCGTCGAATTCGACAAGGTGCTGCTGGTCGGCAGCGGCATCGACGTCAAGGTCGGCGCCCCGCTGGTCGCTGGCAGCAAGGTTTCCGGCGTCGTGCACAAGCACGGCAAGGGCGAGAAGAAGGCGATCGTGAAGTTCCGCCGGCGCAAGCATTACCTGCGCCAGGGCACGCACCGCCAGTTCTACACCGACGTCAAGATCACCGGCATCCAGGCCTGAGCCTGGCGCTGAACACATCCTTCGGAGTCCTCTGCAATGGCACATAAAAAGGCAGGCGGTTCGACCAAGAACGGCCGCGAATCCGAGAGCAAGCGCCTCGGCCTCAAGAAGTTCGGCGGCGAGAACGTCGTGGCCGGCAACATCCTCGTGCGTCAGCGCGGCACGGCCTTTCGTGCGGGCGACAACGTGGGCGTCGGCACCGACCACACGCTGTTCGCGCTCACCGACGGCACCGTGCAGTTCAAGCGCAAGGGCGTGGACCAGCGCGTGCACGTCAGCGTCGAGCCCAGCAAGGGCTGATCTCCCGCTTCTCCCGCGTGCGGGAGAGGGCGCGCAACGCGCGGGTGAGGGTTCGGTGCCGCTGCTGGACAGAGCGACAGAGGCCTCGGCAATGCCGGGGCCTTCTTGTTTCCGACTATCCCCTAACCCCCATCCCCTAACCCCCATCCCCTGACCCCTTCCCATGAAATTCGTCGACGAAGCCACGATCAAGGTGCAGGCCGGCAGCGGCGGCCGCGGCATGGTCAGCTTTCGCCGCGAGAAGTTCATGCCTTTCGGCGGGCCGGATGGCGGTGACGGCGGCGACGGCGGCAACGTCTACCTGGTCGCGAAAGCCGGGCTGAACACGCTCGCCGACTTCCGCCACATGCGCA
>JBAVJR010000184.1:0-1866 GCA_049687855.1 Steroidobacteraceae bacterium
CACAAGCAGACAGCAGAACAACGAGGGAAAGCAGGAGGCGGCGGCGAATCGGGTGCATACGGAATCCATCAGGGTGGGCAGGGCTGAAATCCTAACGCAGCTGGGTCGGCCACTGCCGATGCTTCAAGTAACGGCTGCCCGCATGTCTATAATCGTGCGCAGTGGACACGATCCAGCGCTCGATTCCGCAGCACCTGGGTCGTGCCCCGCCCAAGCCCCGCAGGACGACAAATGACGAACGCCGCCGCTGAATCGACCTCGTGCCGTGGCTATGCTGCGACTGACGCCGCGAGTCCGCTCGCCCCGTACTCGTTCAAGCGCCGGGCGCTGCGGGCCAACGACGTGCGCATCGACATCCGCTACTGCGGCGTCTGCCACTCGGATTTGCACCAGGCGCGCAACGACTGGCGCAACACGGTCTATCCGTGCATCCCCGGTCACGAAATCGTCGGGCAGGTCGCGGCCGTCGGCTCATCGGCGAAGCGCTACAAGGCGGGCGACTGGGTAGCAGTCGGCTGCCTGGTCGACAGTTGCAGGGAATGCAGCGAATGCAATGCGGGCCGAGAAGTGTTCTGCCAGAAGGGCCCCACGCTCACGTACAACGGCAAGGATCGCCAGATGGGCGAAATCACGTTCGGCGGCTATTCGTCGCACGTCGTCGTGCGCGAGGAATTCGTGCTGCGTTTGCCCGACGGCATGGATCCGGCGCGTGCGGCGCCGCTGCTCTGCGCCGGCATCACCACCTATTCACCGCTCAGGCACTGGCGGGTGGGTCCGGGCTCCAAGGTTGCGGTGGCGGGCCTCGGCGGTCTCGGTCACATGGGCGTGAAGCTTGCGAACGCTTTGGGCGCGGAGGTGACGGTGCTCACGCGTTCGGCGGCCAAGGCCGACGAGGCGACGGCACTTGGCGCGCACCACGTGCTGCTTTCGTCCGACCCCGACGCCATGAAGCGTGCGACGGGCACGTTCGACTTCGTCCTCGACACGATTCCCGTCGTGCACGAACTCGATCCGTACCTGCGCCTGGTCCGCACCCACGGCGCGCTGGTGCTGGTCGGCGTCATCGACACGATCCCGTCCTTCAGCAGCCGCCTGCTCATCGGCGGACGCAAGACGCTGTCCGGTTCGGCCATCGGCGGCATTGCCGAGACGCAGGAACTGCTCGATTTCTGCGCGCAGAAGGGCATCGTCGCCGAGTGCGAGATGACCACGATGCCGCAGATCAACGCAGCTTTCGAGCGCATGGAGAAAGGCGACGTCCGTTACCGCTTCGTCGTCGACATGCAGACGCTGTAACGCGGCGCCGGAAATACGGACTTGCCGCCGGCGTGGCGCGGGGCAAACTTGAGCGTGGCCAGGCGCACGGGTGATTCGCGGCAATGATCGTTTCCACGACACTGACCGGCAGCAATGCCGACATCATCGGCGACGCGCTCGCTTCCGTGCTGCAGCAGGTCGACCGTTGCATCGTGATCGACACGGGTGCGCAGGACGACACCGTCGCGGTCGCGCGCAGGGTGGCGGGCGACAAGCTGCTGCTGCGCGAGTTTCCCTGGAAGAACGACTTCGCAGCAGCGAGGAATTTCGCGCTCGATGCCGCGGCTGCAGCAGGCGCGACCTGGGCCGTCACGCTCGACACGGACGAGCGACTGCTGTTCGATCGGGACTTCGACCTGGCTCGCACCCTGGCCGGAACGCAGGTGCAGGTCTGCATGGTGGCCGACGACCGCGGCGGCTATTCGAAGGAACGCATCGTGCGCCTGCCGACGAAAATGCGGTGGGAGGGCCCCACGCACGAGTGCCTCATGGGACGCACGACTGCCGGGACGCTGAACCTGCGAGGGGTCCGGTTCCACGAGTTGCCGA
>JBAVJR010000185.1:0-3675 GCA_049687855.1 Steroidobacteraceae bacterium
GTCTTGATCAGCACGTGGGCGTGCGCGTCGATGAGGCCCGGCAGGCAGGTGTCCTGCGCACGGTCGATCACCGTGCCGGCGTTGGCCGGACTGAAGGGACCGACGGCGACGATGCGGCCCTCTTCGATGCGAACCGCAACGTCACGCCTGGGAGTCGCGGACACGCCGTCGATCAGCGTGCCGCAGCGCAGCGTCGTGACGCCGGTCGCGGATGGTGCTGCGGCATCGGCCGCTGCCGGGCCTGCCTGGGCTTGCCACGAAAGAGCCAGGCACGCCACGACCAGGCGGGCGCTTGTCTTGCGATAACCCATCGGACCTTCCCCCTGCGAAACGACTACTGCGGCACGGGCCAGGATCCAGCTTCGCGCCATGCACGCCACTGTGCCCGGTTTGCTGCGCGCACGGACGACAAATGCTGGCCGACCCGCGCTTCGGCGCTCCTGGTCCACACCGGCGCCGCCGATTTCCGCGCTTTGCCATCGAGCCCTGTCCCGCCGGCCGCGATCGCAGCGCCATCCACGCCGCTGGCATTCGGGGCGTCGAGCAGGTCGAAATTGCCCACGCGTCGCGTTTCGCGCCAGACCGCACCGTCGCCGGAGACGGCCAGCCACAGATCGGTGGGCCGGTAGGTGGCTGTGCCGGCCTGGCGGAAGTCGTAATACGTCACGCCGACCAGTCCGCTCGGCTGCTGCGGGCCAGTTGCAGGAGGGTGCGCCCATTCGGTCAGGCAGTGGTGTATCGCACGTTGCCGGTACGCTGCGGGTTCATCGGTTCGCTCAAGGAACCCCCTCTGTCGCAGGGAGTGTAGTCGAACCGGGCGCCCTGTCAGGCAATCCCGGTCATTGGCCAGGTATGCGCGAACCCGGCAGCATCCTGTTCCTCAACGGCGGGCAATCGCCGCGGCCACGGAGTCCCACAGCGCTTCGAACGCCTCGGGTGTGAACCCCGCGCCCGAGGGCAGCCAGTCACTGGTGTTCCCGGCGGCCAGCGTGAAGTGACCCACCACGTCCAGGTGGTCGGCGCATGCCGCATACACGACCCGCCCGTGCAGCTGGCTCAGCGTCGGCACCACGCCGTCGTTCGTGCGCTGGTCGAGCGCGAAGCCGAGCTGGTTCTCGAGCCGGCGCCTCACCACGGCCGCTGGCACCGGGCACGGGTACTGAGTACGCGAATTGGCCGTGATCCCGTGCAGCACCCGGAACAACGCGCGCAGTGCAACCCGGTGTGGTTGCAGCAGAACCCGAGTGCACAATTCCTCGTGCGGCTCCGGCACGCCGGCGATCACGCAGCCATAGTCGATCCCGGCGCGATCCGTGACTGAAGCCTGGAACAGATCGATGGCCTCCGGCGTCAACTGCAGCACAGCGCCCTGATCCGACGCGATGGCCTCGAGGTATGCCCAGGTCGGATCGTTGCGCTTGAACGAGATGCGACGGAACAGCGCGCGTGCGAGTCGATCGACCGGACCGGCGTCGCGGTCGAACCAGTCATCGATGCGAGTCAGCAGCGAGATCGAGCGAGTTGTAGCCATGGCCGCGGCGCGTACCGGACTGGTCGTCGCGAGCGAGCTCAACAACAGCAGCAACCGGTGCCCCTGGGCGGTGAGGAATGCATTCGCCAGTGGCGTCCCGAAATGCGGCGTCACCACGGAGATGGCGGTGCGCGTGCGCCGCGCAATGCGCTGCGCCGTGTCGTCGGGCGCAATCTGCACGCCGGGCGTGAGCAGCATCCGCACGTCGAGGCCGCCGGTCGAATGCCCGATGAAATGCAGTTCGCGCGACTTCAAGCCGCCGTGCCGGATGACGTGGCGGCGCAGGCTGTCCGCACGCCGGACGATCGATCCGGTCGGCTGCGTCGGACACCGCACGATGCGCGCATCGACTCCGCGCTGCTTCAGCGCCCGGCTCAGCAAGTGCTCTACATCCCTGAAATAGCTCACCGCGCGGAGCGTGGAGAAGCCGAAGAATCCGGGGACCAGGAAAACCAGGCGTGTCATGACGTGTTCACTCTGCCGTCAGCCGCTCGCGCTGCAAGCGGATGAGGCGTCCGACCATTTTCGTTCGAACCCTCAGCACCGAGCAGGAGGAAAAATACAGCGTGCCGTCAGGGTGACTTGGGACTTGCCCTCTGTCCTGCAGCACTGTGGCACCTCGTCGGCTCATGTCATGATGGGCAAAACGACAGCTACGAGCCAGCGGGACAGGACGATGAAAGACAAGCAGGCGCTCGCTGGAACCCATTCAGGCGCAATCCTGCTCCTGGTACTGAGCGCATCCGCGCTCGTTAATGGCTGCGCGACGGCGGCACCAGACGCGCCTGGCCCCCGGCCAGCCACCTGGGCAGCGCCTGTCGCGGCAAGTCCCGGCCTGCCGAATCTCCATCGCGTCAACGCGGCCCTCTATCGCTCGGCGCAACCGTCGCGGGAGGGCTTCGTGCTGCTCGACACGCACGCCAGCCTTGCGAACGGGGACCCTCCGATCAGGACCATCGTCTCGCTGCGCGTCTCCAAGGATGACTCTTCGCTCGTCGCCGCGTCCTCGGCACTGCGCCTCGAGGAGATTTCATTCAAGACCTGGCACCCCGAGGACGAGGACGTCGTCAAGTTCCTGCGCATCGCCACGACACCTGCCCTGCAACCGCTGCTCGTGCATTGCTGGCACGGCGCAGATCGCACGGGCACGATGGTGGCTGTCTATCGAATCGTCGTCGAAGGCTGGACCAAGGCAGAGGCCACCGACGAGATGATCCATGGCGGCTTCGGCTTCCACCCGTTGTGGCAGAACCTGCTGCGCTACATCGAGGCACTGGACGTGGACGCCATCCGCGCACAGGTTGCGGCACAAGGTCCGTGGCAATAGCGCACTCTATCGAGTCACGGTGTTCTTCGTGGATTGACGCGGAGGGCGACCGGCAGACCGCCGGTACGCTGGACATTTGAGCAGCTGACTTAACCGCTCGAAGCCGATAGGATTTCTGCATGAAGACACGTCACGACCCTCGACCCCTCCCTGTCATGCAGCAGCGACGGCGGGAAAGCGGACGCCGCATTGCAACTGCATTGACAGCGCTCGCCATCTGCGTCTCAGTTGTCCACGCCGACTCGCCTGCCTTCCCCGAATCCTCCTACCGCCAGCACATCGAAGTGCTCTCCTCCGACGCTTTCGAAGGGCGTGCACCCGGCACCGAGGGCGAAAAGAAGACGCTCGCCTACATCGAGCAGCAGTTCCGGACGGTGGGACTGCAGCCGGGCATCGGCAACAGCTTCCTGCAACCGGTGCCGATGGTCGAAATCACGCCGCATGCGGACACCACGATGCAGTTGGCCGGCGCCGGCGGCAAATCGCTGTCGCTGCGCAGCCTTGACGACCTGGTCGTGTGGACCAAGCGACCGGTGCCTTCCTCCGGCATTGCAAACACCGAAGTCGTCTACGCGGGCTACGGCATCGTGGCGCCGGAGTACGGCTGGAACGATTACGCCGGTCTCGACGTGCGCGGCAAGCTCGTACTCGCGCTGGTCAATGATCCCGGTTACGCCACGCAGGACCCAAAACTGTTCACGGGCAATGCGATGACGTACTACGGCCGCTGGGACTACAAGTTTGCCGAGGCCGTGCGTCACGGCGCGGCCGGCTTGCTCGTGATCCACGAGACGAAGGCGGCCGGCTACCCGTGGGA
>JBAVJR010000186.1:0-3506 GCA_049687855.1 Steroidobacteraceae bacterium
AAGCGGATGTGCCCCGGCGCCCCGAAGCCTGAGCCCGGCACGCCCGCGACCCCGGCCTTTTCGAGCAGGAATTCGGCGAACGCGTTGTCGTCGGCCAGCCCGCGCATTTGGATGGCTTCGCTGATATCGCACCAGGCGTAGAACGTGCCCGCTGCCGGCAGGACCTTGAAGCCGGGCACGGCGTTGAGGCCGGCATTGAAGAAGTCGTGCCGCGCCTTGAAGTGCTTGTTCATCTCGCCGACACAGGCCTGGTCGCCATTCAGCGCCGCGGCGGCTGCTTTCTGCGAGATCGAGACCGGGTTCGAGGTGCACTGGCTCTGGATGGTCGACATCGCCGTCACGATCTCGACCGGGCCGCCGCAATAGCCGATGCGCCAGCCGGTCATCGCGTAGCTCTTCGACACGCCGTTGATCGTCACCGTGCGGTCGTAGAGGTCGGGGCAGGCGGTCAGGAAGCTGCAGAACGGTTCCGGCGCCCAGTAGATGTGCTCGTACATGTCGTCCGTGGCGATGATCACGCGCGGGTGCCTGCGCAGCACCGCGCCGATCGACTCGAGTTCGGCGCGCGTATAGGCCGCGCCGGTCGGGTTGCTCGGGCTGTTGAGCATGAACACGCGGGTCCGCGGCGTGACTGCCGCTTCCAGTTGCGCCGGCGTGATCTTGTAGCCCTGCCCGGGACCGGCATACGGCATCACCGGCACGCCGTCCGCGAGCAGCGCCATGTCCGGGTACGAAACCCAGTACGGCGCGGGAATCACCACCTCGTCCCCCGGATCGACCACCGCCATGAACAGGTTGTAGATCGTCTGCTTCGCGCCAGTCGACGCCATGATCTGCGGACGCGTGTAGGCGATGCCGTTGTCGCGCTTGAACTTCGCGATAATTGCGTCCTTGAGCTCCGGGATGCCTTCGACGGCCGTGTAGCGCGTGAAGCCGTCGCGGATGGCGTCGACGCCTGCGTCGGCTATGTGCGTCGGGGTGTCGAAATCCGGCTCGCCGATGCCGAGCCCGATGATGTCGTGCCCCTCAGCCTTGAGTCTGGCCACGCGGCCCGTGAGGGCGACGGTCGGGGACGGCTTGACGCGCTTGACGCGCTCGGCGAGTTGGACGGGCACTGGGGATTCCGGAGGGTAAAAAGGACGGCGCATTTTAGGCTAATCTGGCGATCCTCCCAAGGCAGATGAGACCGATCGGCGGCAACCACGGATGACCGACGTTCCTCGCGCTTTCCAGTTGCAGTCGGGCTACCTGCCGGCGGGCGACCAGCCCGAGGCGATCGCGCGCCTGGTCGAAGGGCTGCGCAACGGCCTGGCGCACCAGACGCTGCTGGGAGTGACGGGAAGCGGGAAGAGCATCGGATACGACGACGAGGTCTATGTCGTCGAGCACTGTGAGGGGCGGAGCCGGGCGTCGATAGTCCGCGCGGGACCGTTCATCGACCGGCTCATGGCCGAACATGGTGCTGCCACGGTTGGCAGTGGCGACACGGAGCGATACGGATGCGTCGACCGAGCCTTCTCGACCCATGCCTTCGACGTACGACGAGGCGTTGCGGGACTCCAACGCGTTGGTGCGTTTCTTCGACATCGTGCTCCGCAGCAGATGTTCGAGTTGGAGACTCGTTGCGGCCGCACGATCACTCTTACGGGAGACCATAACCTCTGGGTGCTACGTGACGGGATACCCGTGTTGGTCCGCACTGATGAAGCTCTGGCGACCGACTACATTCCCGTTCCCGAGATGCTGGGGAGCACCAGCGATCTGCGCGTGCTCGACGTGTTGCCATACCTGTCCGGCACGGAGTTGTCGGTATTCGCGGACGAGTCCGTCCTCGCTTATGTGGCGTCCGGCGGGCAGGCCGAATTCGCGGATGTCATTCGGGCGAGTGGGCTCAATCCTTATGCCAAGCTGTTCGCGATTCGAAACGGTATTCGGGGTCGGGGCATCAAGGTTCATCAGTTCATTCGGCTCGGTCTCTATCACTCCGGCAGCGCAGAGGGCTGGCGCGTCGGCGGCAAGCTCGAGCGCTGCCGTATCCCTGCCGCACTGCCCCTTTCGGACAAAGTACTTCGCTTGTTTGGCTATTACATTGCGGAGGGGAATTCGCAGCTGCGGTACGTCGTGCTGGCCAACCGTCATCCGGTGCTGCGCCGGCGCATTGAAGAGTCCCTGGCGAGCCTGGGTGTCCCTTACCACATCCGTGCGAGCAGCGACTACTCGGTTACATCGACAGCACTCGCAAAGTTGCTCAGCAAGTCTTGTGGTTCGAAGGCTTACACCAAGCGCCTGCCCGACTTCTGGCCCCAGCTGTCGGATGCTTCACTCGCGACAATGTTGCGCGCGTATTTCGACGGCGACGGGACGGTCGGCTCCAATGGCGAAGTCATCGCCACGACCGCTAGCCGGGCGCTGGCGTCGGATCTCGCTTACGCGCTGAAGCGGTTCGGAATCCATGCGCGACTGCGGTCACGTTGGAAAAGGGCCACCAATTCAGCGCATCCGGGCGGAATCTACTTCGATGTCTGTGTGTCGGGCGGGGAGGATATCGGGCGTTACGCGGACTCGATCGGATTCGATCATCCGGAGAAGTCATCGAAGCTGAGTGGCTTTCTGCAGCGTCAGGCAAATACGAATGTTGATCTGGTACCCATTGCGCCGGAATCACTCAGGTACTTGCGAGCGTCGCTTGGCTTGACGATGAAGGCGCTGGGTAAGGCGAGCGGTGTCAGCCGCTGTGCGATCAGCATGATCGAGGGTGGCAAGCGCAAGCCAAGTCGGCATCTGCTGCGACGTTTGCTTGCCGCGCTCGCCGCCGCGGCCGACAACCAGCCGGTAGCGGATTTCGCCTGGTGGGGCGCATTGAGGCAATTGAACAATCTGTGTGGCGTGCGCTGGACACAGGTCAATAGCGTGCGGACCGTCGACTATCCACATCCGTATGTGTACGACCTTTCGGTACCCGGACCGGAGACGTTTCTCGCGGGGCACGGAGGTGCGATCGTCCACAATACTTTCTCGATCGCCAACGTAATCCAGCAGGTCCAGCGCCCGACGCTGGTGATGGTGCACAACAAGACCCTGGCTGCGCAGCTCTACGGCGAGTTCAAGGAGTACTTTCCGCAGAACTCGGTCGAGTACTTCGTCAGCTACTACGATTACTACCAGCCCGAGGCGTACGTGCCGTCGTCGGACACGTTCATCGAGAAGGACGCCTCGATCAACGAGCACATCGAGCAGATGCGGCTCTCGGCCACCAAGGCGCTGCTCGAGCGGCCCGACTCGATCATCGTCGCGACAGTTTCAGCGATCTATGGCCTCGGTGACCCGAAAGCCTACCTGAGCATGGTGCTGCACCTGGTCCGTGGCGAGCGCATCGACCAGCGCAAGCTGCTGCGGCGGCTCACGGACATGCAGTACACGCGCAACGAGCTCGACCTCACGCAGGGCACCTACCGCGTGCGCGGCGACGTCATCGATGTGTTCCCGGCCGAATCCGAGCGCGAGGG
>JBAVJR010000187.1:0-6666 GCA_049687855.1 Steroidobacteraceae bacterium
GCGAGAACGGCAGGTACGGCAAGCAGGAAGGCCGGCAGGACGGCCGCAAACTTCAGTCGCATGGTCTTAAGGGAAACTCAGCTGAACAACCGCGAGAGGTCGTTGTAGAACGCGAAACTCATGAGCATCAGCAGCAGCAGGATCCCGATCTGCTGGCCCACCGCCTGCGCGCGCTCCGAGAGCGGGCTGCCCTTCACGACTTCGGCCAGCTGGTAAACCACCTGGCCGCCATCGAGGATAGGGATGGGCAGCAGATTCAGCACGAACAGGCTCACGCTCACGACCGCGAGGAAGGAAAGGAACGACAGTATGCCCTGTCGCGCGGAAAAACCCGCGTACTCCGCGATGTTGATCGGCCCGCTCAGGTTCTTGACCGAGACGTCGCCGGTGGCGACGTTCCAGATCATGCGGACCGTCAGCGCCGACATGTCCCAGGTCTTTTCGATCGCATGACCCACGGCACTGACCGGCCCGAAACGTTCGACCGTCTGCATGCTCGCCGGCACGGCGAGGCCCGCGACCGGATGGATGCCGATGCGGCCGATCATGCGGTCACCGTCGCGGTGAGCCTCGATTTCGATCGGGATGTCGAGTCGCTCGCCCTTGCGCTCGACCGCGAACGTGAGCGTCTTGCCAGGGCTCGGCTGGACGATTTTCACCATAGCCTGGAAATCGGCCACAGGCTGCCCCCCCACTGCCACGACGCGATCGCCGACCTGCAGGCCCACCTTCTCCGCCGGGCTCCCCGGCACGATCTTGCCGATCTCGGTCGGGATGGTCGGGTACCAGAAGTCGAAGCCGAGGCCGGACATCAGCGCGCCCGGCTCGGTGAGTGACCGACGGTCGCCTTCGATCACGAGGTCGACGTTGCGGCGGCTGCCCGCGCCCTCGTCGTCCTGCACTGCGAGTTCGATCGGGGCGCCGTCCATCAGGCGCGCCAGAATTGCCAGCACCGCGCCTTCGCGCGTCGCCACCGGCTTGCCGGCCACGCCGACAATGGCATCGCCCGGCTGCAGCCCGGCGCGGGCCGCGATTGAATCGGCTGTCACGTCCCCGATGACCGGCTTGAGCGCCTGGGTACCGACGACCAGCAGGATCCAGTAGGCGACCACGGCAAACAGGAAATTGGCGAACGGTCCGGCCAGCAGTACCAGGATGCGGCGCCAGACCGGTTTGCGGTTGTAGGCCTGGCTCGCGAGGGTGGGGTCAACTGGTCCTTCCCGCTCGTCGAGGAGTTTGACGTAACCCCCTAGTGGAACTGCAGAAATTGCATATTCGGTGCCGTCCGCACCGCGCTGCGACCACAATACACGGCCGAAGCCGATCGAGAAGCGCAGGACCTTGATCCCCATGCGCCGCGCCATCCAGAAATGGCCATATTCGTGCACCGCGACGAGGATGCCGATGGCCACGAGGAACGCCAGGATGTAAGTCAATATGGTCATGCTCCTGCCCGGGCAGCCCGTTCGAGCCCCGCCTGCGCGAGTTCACGGGCCCAGCGATCTGCCTCCAGAATGTCCCCAATGTCGTTCGCAGGTGCGTTCCGATGCGCGCACATCACGCCATCGATCAGCGCCGGAATGCCGAGGAAATCAAGCCGGCCCGCGAGGAACGCCGACACCGCCACCTCGTTGGCCGCGTTCAGCGCCGCCGGCGCCGTCCCGCCTGCTTCGGCGGCGGCCCGCGCCAGGACCAGCGCGGGAAAGCGCAGCAGGTCCGGCGCCTCGAATTCGAGCCGCGCGGCGGCCACGAGATCCAGCGATTCTACACCGGAGCCGATCCGCTCCGGCCAACCGAGGGCGTGGGCGATCGGCGTGCGCATGTCCGGGTTGCCGAGCTGCGCCAGGATCGATCCGTCCACGTATTCCACCATCGAGTGCACGATGCTCTGCGGATGTACGACCACGCTGACGCGGGACGGTTCCATCCCGAACAGCACGCAGGCCTCGATCAGTTCGAGCCCCTTGTTCATCAGGGTGGCCGAATCGACCGAAATCTTGCGGCCCATGCGCCAGCGCGGATGGGCGCAGGCCTGGTCCGGGGTGACACCTGCCATCTGCTCGCGCGTAGCGCGCAGGAACGGTCCCCCAGACGCGGTGAGCAGGATGCGACGCACCCCTTGCGGCGCCTCGCCCGTCCGCAGCGAGGGCGGCATGCACTGGAAGACTGCGTTGTGCTCGCTGTCGATCGGGACCAGCACCGCACCGCTGCGGCGTGCGGCGTCGACGAGCAACGCGCCCGCCATTACCAGTGATTCCTTGTTCGCGACGAGGACCTGCTTGCCAGCGCGTGCCGCCGCGAGCGTTGACGGCAACCCGGCGGCGCCGACGATGGCCGCCATCACCACGTCCACCTCGGGACTGGCCACTGCCGCATTCAGCGCATCGAGGCCGCATACCACCGCCGTGGGGCACTCGGCCGCACGCAGGTCGAGCGCGAGCAATCGTGCGGCCGCCGGATCCTGCAGTACCGCGACGGCCGGCCGGAATCGCACGCACTGTTCGAGCAGGGCCGTCCTGTTCGAGGAGGCGGCCAGCGCCGTGACCACGTAACGATCGGGATGACGCGCGAGCACATCGAGCGTGCTGACACCGATGCTGCCAGTACTTCCCAGGACCGCGACCCGCTTCACGGGACCAGGCCCAGCGCCAGCAGCCCGAGCAGGAACGTCGGCGCCGCCGCCGTGATGCTGTCGATGCGGTCGAGGATGCCGCCGTGCCCGGGCAGCAGCTTGCCACTGTCCTTCAGGCCGACGTGACGCTTGAACATGCTTTCGGTCAGGTCGCCCACGACCGACACCAGCGCGACGAGCTCACAGAGGAACAGCCAGGGCCAGAACGGCATGTCGAAGATGAACGCGCCCGCGACGGCCACGGCGGCTGCGGCCAGCATGCCGGCCGCGAAACCTTCCCAGGTCTTGCCCGGGCTCACGTGCGGCGCGAGCTTGCGGCGCCCGAACCTGCGGCCGCCAAAGTACGCGCCGACGTCGGCGGCGGCGATCAGCACGAGCAGGTAGAGCAGCAGCAACTGACCTTGCGGCTGCAGCGTAACGAGGTGCGACAGGCCGACCCCGGCAGGCACCAGCACCGGGAAACCGACGATGGCGGCCGCGACCCGTCCGCCCGCATTGGCCCGCAGTGCCAGCCACACGAACGCGACCAGCCACCAGACGGCGGCGACCCGCAGGATGACGCCGAGCCAGCGCGGGTCGGCTGCCAGCGTCTCGGCAACGGTAAGCGCCAGCAGGATGGCGGCCGCGTATGCCAGCCGCGCCGGCACGGACTGCAGTCGCGCGAACCCGGCCCATTCATAACCGCCAGCGAAGATGGCCAGCGCAATCATCGCTACCGCCACGTCGGGCGGCAACCAGGCCAGCACGACGACGACCAGGGCTGCGAGCAGCAGCGCGGTCAGCATGCGCGCGCGCAGGTCGGCGTTCATCGTGCGACCTGCGCGTCGGTCAAACCGAAACGTCGCTGACGGCTCGCGTAGAAGCGCAACGCGGCGTCGAGCGCAGCATCGTCGAAGTCGGGCCAGAGCGTGTCGCAGAAATACAGTTCGGAATACGCCAGGTTCCAGAGCAGGAAATTGCTGATGCGTCTCTCGCCGCCGGTGCGGATGAACAGGTCCGGTTCAGGCGCATCCGCCAGCTGCAACTGGTCCGCGAACAGGGTTTCGTCGATCGCTTCGGGCTTGATCTCGCCAGTGACGACGCGTGCCGCCAGCCTGCGCGCGGCTTCAACGATGTCCCAACGTCCACCGTATGAGATCGCGATATACAGGGTCATGCGCTGGTTGGCCGCGGTGCGCGACTCAGCGGCCGCAATCTTCGCACCGAGCCCGGCGCGCAACCGCGACAGGTCGCCGATGAAGCGCACGCGGATACCGTTGCGGTGCAGTTCGTCGACTTCCTTGTCGATCGATTCGACGAACAGTTCCATGAGCCGCGAGACCTCGTCCTGCGGTCGCTGCCAGTTCTCGCTCGAGAACGCGAAGATCGTGAGCGCCTCGATGCCGCGCCTGGCGCAACCTTCGACGGTCGCGCGCACGGCCTTCGCGCCCGCCCGGTGCCCGAGGTGGCGAGGCAAGGCACGGCGCTGGGCCCAGCGCCCGTTGCCATCCATGATGACGGCGACGTGGCGTGGGAGGCCGGACGCGCCCGCTGCGGCTTGCGACACGGCGTCAGACCTGCATCAGTTCCTTTTCTTTCTCGTGCAGGACCACGTCGACCTCGGCGACGTACTTGTCGGTGAGCTTCTGCACGTCCTCCTGCGCGCGCCGGTCGTCGTCCTCGGAGACGAGCTTTTCCTTGAGCATCTCCTTGAGGTCCTGCATGACGTCGCGGCGCACGTTGCGGATCGCGACGCGCGCGTTCTCGGCTTCGTGCTTCACGACCTTGGTCAGGTCGCGGCGGCGCTCTTCGGTGAGCGCGGGCATCGGCACGCGGATCACGTTGCCCGCCGTGTTCGGCGTGATGCCGAGATCGGACTTCATGATGGCCTTCTCGATCACCGCGACCATCTGCTTGTCGTACGGCACGATCGTGAGCGTGCGCGCGTCTTCGACCGCGACGTTCGCGACCTGGTTCAGCGGCGATTCGGCGCCGTAGTAGTCGACCCGGATGTGGTCGACCAGGCTCGCGCTGGCGCGTCCCGTGCGCAGGCGCTTCAGTTCATTCCGGTAGGCGGCAACGCACTTCGCCATGCGTTCTGCGGCATCTTTCTTCACTTCTTCGAGCATGGAATCTCCCGGTCGAACGGCTCGGGCCGTCTCAGTTCGTGACCAGCGTGCCCACGTCGCCGCCGGTGGCGGCACGCACGAGGGCACCCGGATCGTTCAGGTTGAACACGCGCAGCGGCAGGCGATGATCGCGGCACAGGACGATGGAAGTCTGGTCCATCACGTTGAGCCGCTGGTCGAGCACCTGGTCGTACGTCAGGCGATCGTACCGCTTCGCCGCCGGATTGAGCATCGGGTCGGCGTCGTAGATCCCGTCCACCTTGGTGGCCTTCAGCAGCAGGTCGGCCTCGATCTCGATGGCGCGCAGGCTCGCGGCCGTGTCGGTCGTGAAGAACGGGTTGCCCGTGCCGGCGGCGAAAATGATCACGCGCCCCTTCTCGAGGTGGCGCACGGCGCGGCGACGGATGTAGTCCTCGCACACCTGGTTGATGCGCACGGCCGACATGACCCGGGTAGCCACGTTCATGGACTCGAGCGCGTCCTGCAGGGCGAGCGAATTCATGACCGTGGCAAGCATCCCCATGTGATCGCCGGTGACGCGGTCCATGCCGGCGCGCGCGAGGCCCGCGCCGCGGAACAGGTTGCCGCCGCCCACGACCACACCGATTTCGGTACCCGTTTCCTGGACGCTGCGGATCTCGCTCGCGAGACGACGGAGAAAGGCCGGGTCGATGCCGTAGTCGGCGTCCCCCATCAGGGCCTCGCCCGACAGCTTGACGAGGATGCGGCGGTTGCGCGGTTGCGTATCGGCTTTCGGTTCCATCGTCCCTCGCCAGCGGCCCATTTGCAGGGCGCCATTATAAGGAACCCCGCTTGCGCGGGGTTCCGGGTAGGTCTAAATCACCGGTCGGACCCGGGACTCAGGAGCCCCGAACCGCAGCAGCCACTTCCTCGGCGAAGTTTTCCTGCCTTTTCTCGATGCCGGCGCCGACTTCGAAGCGCACGAAGCGCGCGACCCTGGCGTTGGCCTTCTTCAGCACATCGCCCACCGCCTGCTTGTCGTCCTTGACGAACGGCTGGCCGAGCAGCGTGATCTCGCCAAGGAACTTGCGGATCTTGCCGTCGACCATCCTGGCCACGATTTCCGCCGGCTTGCCGGCGGTCTTCGGGTCCTGGGCGACCTGGGCAACGAAGATCTCCTTTTCCTTGGCGACCTGGTCGGCCGGCACGTCATCCGCCGACAGGTACATCGGGTTGATCGCGGCGATGTGCATCGCCAGGTCACGGCCGAGCGCGTCGTCGCCACCGTGCAGCGCGACGATCACGCCGATGCGGGTGCCGTGGCTGTAGGTGGAAAGCGGCGCGTCCGACTTGATCACCTCGAAGCGACGCACGCCGATGTTCTCGCCGATACGGGCGATCAGCTCACGGCGGGTCTCCTCGACGGTCTTGCCGGAGGCCAGCTTCGTCGCGAGGAGCGCGTCCAGGTCCGCCGGCTGCGCGGTGAGCGCCGCCCTGGCGACGTCAGCGGCGAAGCCCTGGAAGTCCTTCTCGCGCGCGACGAAGTCCGTCTCCGAATTGACCTCGACGACCGCGGCCCGCTTGCCGTCGGCCGAGTGCTCGACGAAGACCACGCCTTCGGCGGCCACGCGGCCGGCCTTCTTGTCGGCCTTGGCCAAGCCCGACTTGCGCATGATCTCGGCGGCGGCCTCGAGGTCGCCGTTCGTTTCGACGAGCGCCTTCTTGCACTCCATCATGCCGGCGCCCGTGCGTTCGCGCAGCGCCTTAACGGCTTCAGCGGTAACGGCCATGATTACTCCGCACCTTTCTCGGCGACGGGAGCAGCGGGAGCAGCGGCGGCTTCACCAGCCACCGGGCCCTTCTTGCGGGCGGCAGCGCGACGCGCCATGAACGCCTCGGCGCTCTCCTCCGGGTCGGCCTCGACGAGTTCCTCTGCGCGCTGCTCGGCAGCGGCGGAATCGTCGG
>JBAVJR010000188.1:0-10875 GCA_049687855.1 Steroidobacteraceae bacterium
GTTTCAGGCCGACTGCCCGCACCCCTTCCGCCGCCAGCAGCCGCAGGATCGCGGCGGAGATCGCCGTCTTGCCGACGCCGGTGTTGGTGCCGGTGATGAAGAGGCCGGGTGTCACGAAGAAGGGGGCAGGGGATAGGGGTTAGGGGTTAGTCGGAGGCGCGGCTGTTATTCAAACAGATTATTCAAATACAGCAATTATTTATATTCGACAATCGTATTCAACACATAAGATTATGAATTGCGGCGACGGATCTGGCTGATCGGGATGACCGTCTCCGCCCGCGGTTGGCCCTTGGTGCGGACCGGGCCGGTCGGGCACCAGGCCTGCGCGAAGACCACCTCGTAAGTCGCCGGCAACTTGCCCTCGCGACGGAATCTTTCGTAGGCGGCGAGCATGCGGGCGAGCGTCGACTTGCCCGTGAGGCCGCGGGCCCGGCCCGCCGTCGCGTTGTGCGCGCCGATCGCCTTGAGGTCGCGCATCAGGCTGCGCGCGTCGTCATACGTCAGCGTGTAGCGCTCGACGTCGAGCACCGGTTCGGCGAACCCTGCCCGCATCAGCGCGTCGCCCAGGTCGTGCATGTCGACGAACCGGTTCACGTGAGCGTGGCCTGGGTCGGCGGCCTGCCAGGATTTCCGCAACTCGACCAGGGTGTCGGGGCCAAGCGTGGTGAAGTGCAGCACGCCCCCCGGCCGCAGCACCCGCCGGCATTCGCGCAGCACCTGGTCCGGGTCGTTGCACCACTGCAGCATCAGGCTCGAGAAGAGCATGTCGACCGAGGCGTCCCGCAGCGGGAGCACCGCCGCATCGGCCACGACCCGGTCGAAGCGCCGCAGCAGGGTCTGGCACTTGCGCGCCTGCAGCAGCATGCCATGCGCGATGTCCATCGCCACGACGCGGCTGTGCGGGTATCTGCGTTTGAGCGCGATCGTCGCCTGTCCGGTGCCGGCACCGAGGTCGACGACGATTTCCGGCTCCATGCGCAGGACGTCGAGCCGGCGCAGCAGTTCGTCACGCACCTGCGCCTGCAGCACCGCCGCCGCGTCGTACGTCCCGGCCGCCTGCGAAAAAGAATCGCGGACGCGCCGGACGTCGAGCGCGAATTCACCGTCCTTCCTTGCCTCTCCGGCTGCTCCGACCACTTCCGTTGCCTTGGTCTCTCCTGCCGCAGCGGGAGCAGTCACGCCGCGCGCGGGGGAGGAAGTCAGGAAGGAGAGGAAGTCTTCGACTTCCCGCCGGACCGCATCGGGGTGCGAAAGGAACGGCGCATGCCCCGCCTTCGGCACCTCGACGAACCGGGCGGACGGCAGCCGCGACGCCAGTTCACGTCCCGCCGCCACCGGCGTGATGCGATCGTGCTCGCCGGCGATGACCAGTGTCGGGACCGCGATGGTCGCGAGATCATCGCGCAAGTCCGCGGTACGAAGAATCTCGAGTCCAGCGACAAGAGCCTGCGGGTCGGGTTCGCCGTGCGCGTCCAGGCTGGCCCGCAGCGAGCGCAGCGCCTGGGTGGCGTTCTCGTCGCCCCAGGTCTGCAGCGCGAGGAAATTGGACAGGGTGCGACGGTAATCACCGGCGAGGCCCGCCGCGAAGCCGTCCAGCACGGCGGGATTCATGCCCGCCGGCCAGTCGTCGCGTGCAAGAAAACACGGCGTGGTCGCGATCAACACCAGTGCGGCCAGGTCGCCGGGCCGCGAGTGCGCGAGTTCCAGGGCCACCATGCCGCCGAGCGACCATCCCAGGACCGCCGCGCCGTTCGGCACGTGCGGCGAGACGGCGCGCGCGAGGTCACGCAGTGTCGATGCGCCCGCGGGCCACGCGCTGCGACCGTGCCCCGGCAGGTCGATGCAATGCAGGCGCGCGCGACGCGAGAGGTCCTCGATCCACGGGCCCCACATGCCGCCATGCAACGCCCAGCCGTGCAGCAGCACGACGTCGGGACCTGCACCGCGGATTTCGACGTGCAAGTCCGTGCTCATGCGGCAGCCGTCTGCCTGAGCACGCCACTCGCACGCAGTGCCCGCAACGCTGCGAGCAACTGCTCGACCTGCGTCGACGTGTGCGACGCCGAGAACGTGAAGCGCAGGCGCGCCGTGCCGGCGGGTACGGTCGGCGGGCGGATCGCCGGAACCCAGAAGCCCTGCTCAAACAAGGCATTGCTGACATTGACCGCCGCGTCGTCAGCTCCCACCAGCACCGGCTGGATCGGGGTGCGCGAAGGCAGTGATGCCAGTCCCAGGTCCGTGAGACCCGCGCGGAAACGTGCGGCATGCTCGAGCACGAGGCTGCGACGCCACGGCTCGTCGCGCATCACGCGCAGTGACTCGCGTGTTGCGGCTGCAATGGCCGGCGGCAGCGCCGTCGTGTAGATGTACGTGCGCGCACGTTGCAGCAGGCTCTCGATCAGCACCGGCGAGCCCGCGACGAACGCGCCGAACGTCCCAGTGGCCTTGCCGAGCGTGCACATCAGGATCGGCACGTCGTCGACGTCGAGCCCGGCTTCCTCGACCGCACCCGCGCCGTTGGCGCCGAGCACGCCGAACCCGTGCGCGTCGTCGACGACCAGTTGTGCTGCCGTTTCGCGGCAGGCCGCGGCGACTTCGCGCAGCGGCGCGACGTCGCCGTCCATGCTGAACACGCCGTCGGTCATCACCAGCGTGCGGGCTGTCGCGCCGATCTTCGACAGCCTGGCGCGCAGCGCCGCGACGTCGCAGTGCGTGAACCGCGCAAAGCGCGCGCCGGAGCCGAGGCCCGCGTCGAGCAACGAAGCGTGATTAAGCCGGTCTTCGAGCACGGCATCACCGCGGCCCACCAGCACGGAAGCTATCGCCAGGTTCGCCATGTAGCCAGTGGAAAAGAGCAGTGCGCGGGGACGCGCGACGAACTGGGCGAGTTCTTCCTCGAGCGCGTGATGTTCGGCGTCGTGACCGCTCACCAGGTGCGATGCACCGCTGCCCACGCCCCAGCGGCGCGCGGCCTCGCAGAACGCCGCGACGATGCGCGGGTGGTCCGCGAGCCCGAGGTAATCATTGCTGCAGAAGGCAAGGCACTCGCGCCCTTCGACGGTGACGCGAACGCCCCCAGGCTCACGCGCCTCGACCGTACGTCGTCGGCGTGACCGCCCGGCGGCAGCCTGTTGTGCCAGTTCCTCCGCCAGCCTTGCGTCGGCGCGCGACATCGGCGCGGCGCCCGTTCAGCCAGCGACGGCGGCGGCTTGCTCCGGCACGAGGCCGAGCCGTTCGAACAGCTGCTCGTCGTGGCTGCGGCCGGGATTCGGCGTGGTGAGCAGGCGGTCGCCGTAGAAAATGGAGTTGGCGCCGGCGAGGAAGCAGAGCGCCTGCACGGCATCGCTCATGTCGGTGCGGCCAGCGGAAAGGCGCACGTACGACTTCGGCAGCAGCAGCCGCGCCGTCGCGATCGCGCGCACGAGATCGAGCGGGTCGAGTTCCGGCAGGCCGTGCAGCGGCGTGCCCGGCACCTGCACCAGCTGGTTGATCGGCACGCTCTGCGGATGCTGCGGCAGGGTCGCGAGCGTATGCAGCAGCGCCACGCGATCGGCCTCGGATTCACCCATGCCGAGGATGCCGCCACAGCACACGCTGATGCCGGCGTCACGCACGGCCTGCAAGGTGTCGAGGCGATCCTGGTACGTGCGCGTCGTGATGATCTCGCCGTAGAACTCCGCCGAGGTGTCGAGGTTGTGGTTGTAGTAGTCGAGCCCCGCGTCCTTCAGTTCGCGCGCCTGGTCGGGCGTCAGCATGCCCGCCGTCGCGCACGTCTCGAGTCCCAGCGCGCGCACTTCCTGCACCATGCGCTTGATCTGCTCCAGCTGCTTCGGCTTCGGGCTGCGATACGCCGCGCCCATGCAGAACCGGGTGGCGCCGCTCGCCTTGGCGGCCTGCGCGGCTGCGACCACGGCGCTCACGTCGAGCAACTGTTCGCGGTCGAGCCCGGTGTCGTAACGCACGCTCTGCGGGCAGTACTTGCAGTCTTCCGGGCAGGCGCCCGTCTTCACGGACAGCAACGTGCTGACCTGCACCTGGTTCGGCACGAAGTTGTCGCGATGCACGCGCTGCGCGTGGAACAGCAGGTCGCTGAACGGCGCCGTGTAGATCGCACGGGCCTCCTCGAGCGTCCAGTCGGTGCGTACGGTGCCGAGCAGGCTCAAGTCGGGCGCGGGCATGGCATGAATCTCGTCGAAGTGAGCAGAATGAGCGCAGGTAGCAGGCAAAGCACTTGGCCCACGCTGTGTGGAGCAGCGTCCGGGCAGTATTCGGACCCCGGCCGAGCCTGTCAACCAATGCGCCGCAGCCAGGTTTACACACTGTTGGATCGCCTGACCGGGTGGGTGCTGCCGCCGCGATGCGTCCTGTGCGGCCGTCCCGGTCAACCGCCCGCGTTCGATCTGTGCGCGGACTGCGAGGCAGAACTCCCGGTCGTACCAAACCCATGCTGGCGCTGTGGCCTGCCGTGCAACGGTGCGGAAGGCCAGGAAGGCCAGGAAGGCCAGGAAGGCAAGGAAGGCAAGGAAGGCAAGGAAGGTACGGAAGGTATGGAAGACGGTTGCGCGCGTTGCCGTGCGCTCGACTTGCCCTACTCCTGCTGCGTGGCCCCGTGGGCTTACGAATTCCCGGTGACGCAGCTGGTGCAGGCCCTCAAGTACGAAGGCGCCTTGGCGAATGCACGGGTCTTCGGCACGCGCCTGGTCATGCAGGCGCTGCGTGAGCCGGGCGATCCATCGTGGGCAGCCGCACTGGTCGTGCCCATGCCATTGCACCCGTCCCGGCTGGTCGAGCGAGGATTCAACCAGGCGCACGAAATCGCGCGGGTCGTGTCGCGCCTGCTCGGCCTGCGGCTCGCCGCCAACGGATTGCGCCGCGTGCGCGGCACGGCGCCGCAGGTCGGGCTCTCGCGCCGGGAGCGCGCGGGCAACCTGAGCGGGGCCTTTGCCGCCGATGCAGGCATCGTGGCGGGCCAGCACGTCGTGCTGATCGACGACGTCGTGACCACCGGCAGCACGGCCGGCGAGGCCGCGGCGACCTTGCGCGCCGCTGGCGCCGAATCCGTCGCTGTCTGGGCCGTGGCACGCGCACTCGGCTGAGCCGGGCGGGATGGTGATCGCGTCCGGTAAACTGCCCTGCACTCGAACCAGGCCCCACCCCGATGCAGCATTCCTACGATTCCATCTCCGTCGCCCTGCGCGATTTCATGAAGCTCGAATCCGCGAGCGGCATCCTGCTCGTGATCGCCGGCGTGCTCGCCATGTTCGCCGCGAACACGCCGCTCTCGGACTTGTACCAGGCTTTCCTGCAGACCCCGATCAAGCTGCAGGTCGGTGCGTTCAAGCTCGACAAGACCCTGCTGATCTGGATCAACGACCTGTTGATGGCGGTCTTCTTCCTGCTGATCGGGCTCGAGATCAAGCGCGAGATCGTCGCGGGCGAACTTTCGGATCGCAGCAAGGTGGCGCTGCCCGTGATCGCCGCGCTCGGCGGCATGGTCGTGCCCGCGGCCATCTACGCTTCCCTGAACTGGAACGATCCGGTCGGCATCCGCGGCTGGGCGATTCCTTCCGCGACCGACATCGCTTTCGCGCTCGGCGTGCTGTCGCTGTTCGGCAATCGCGTGCCCGTGGGGCTCAAGGTCTTCCTGATGACGCTGGCCGTGCTCGACGACCTCGGCGCGATCGTCATCATCGCGCTGTTCTACACCAGCGACCTCTCGGTCGAAGCGCTCACGGGCGCCGGAGTCGCGGTCGTCGCGCTGTTCGCGCTGAACCGCACCGGGGTCACCCGGATTGCGGCGTATATCCTGGTCGGCACAGCGCTCTGGGTTTTCGTGCTCAAGTCCGGCGTGCACGCGACGCTCGCGGGTGTCGTGGCGGCGCTCTTCGTGCCGACGCGGGATCCAGCTCATCCCGACCATCCACCGTCATCCCGGCTCGAGCATTCGCTGCATCCGTGGGTGGCGTTCGGCATCCTGCCGGTCTTTGCTTTTGCCAATGCCGGCGTGAATCTTGAGGGCATGAGCCCACGCACGCTGCTCGACCCGATTCCGCTCGGCATCCTGCTCGGGCTGTTCGTCGGCAAGCAGGTCGGCGTGTTCACGTTCGCGTGGCTCGCGGTCAAGACGGGACTGGCCCGTCTGCCCAGCGGCGTCACGTTCGCGCACGTCTACGGCGCCGCGATCCTGTGCGGCATCGGCTTCACGATGAGCCTGTTCGTCGGCATGCTCGCGTTCGAGAACACGGCGACCGGCGAGGTCATCGTCAGCGACCGTCTCGGCATCCTCGCGGGCACGCTGCTTTCAGCCGTGATGGGCTCGCTCGTCCTGCACTGGGTGCTGCCGCGCCAGCGCGCCATGGCCGAGCCGCGCTGAGACCTGCCGGCGTTTCGCGCACCAGCGTGCTCACGCGCTGAAGACGTAATCGAGCAGGATCCCGCCGAACACGGCGAGCCCGAACAGGTTGTTGTTGAGGAAGGCACGGAAACAATCTGCCGGATCGCGCCGGCGGATCAGGTATTGCTGGTGCAGCGAGGTGGCCGCGGCAATGCCGAGTCCAAGCCAGTACCAGCGGCCGAGCTGCGCGAGGTAACCCGCCAGGGCGAGCAGGACCAGCGCGCCGGCCTGCAGCGCCGCGACGATCCCGCGATCCGCGCGGCCGAACAGGATCGCCGACGAGCGGATGCCGATCACCAGGTCGTCCTCGCGATCGACCATCGCGTAGATCGTGTCGTACGCCGTGGTCCACAGCACGCCCGCCACGAACAGCACCCACGCGACCAGCGGCAACTCGCCGGTCTGCGCCGCGAAGGCCATCGGCACGGACCACGAGAAGGCGAGACCGAGGTACGCCTGCGGCAGCGCGAAGAACCGCTTCAGGAACGGGTAGGTCACGGCCAGCACGCCGCCGACCAGCGCGAGCACCTGCGTCGGGCGATTGAGCGGGATCAGCAGCGCCAGCGCGATCAGCCCGAGCACGGCGAACACGGCCAGCGCTTCGGCCGGCGAGACCACGCCGCGTGCCAGCGGGCGGCTCGCGGTACGGCGCACGTGCGGATCGAACTCACGGTCCGCAAAGTCGTTGATCACGCAACCGGCGGCGCGCATCACGAAGGTGCCGAGCAGGAAGATGACGAAGATCCGTTCGTCCGGGTGGCCGTCCGCCGAGATCCAGAGCGCCCACAGCGCGGGCCACAGCAGCAGCCAGATGCCGATCGGACGGTCGAGCCGCATCAGGCGCGCGTATTCGACCAGCCGGCCGCGCATCCGGGCGAAGCTGCCGACCGGCGCACTGGCAGATTTCTCGTGATCGGTCAGGTGGCTCATCGTGGCGATCTTCAGACGTTGCGGAAACGCTCGCCCGCGCCTACCCAGCGGCCGACGAGGCCCGCTATGTTGGCCTGCGGACCGCCGAGCATCAATGCCGACGCGCGCTGGACGTCCGGCAGCAGGTCCGCGTCGCGGATCAGGTCCGCGACCCGCAGTTGCATCAGGCCCGTCTGCCGCGTGCCCAGCAGCTCGCCCGGACCGCGCAGTTCGAGGTCCCGGCGCGCCACTTCGAAGCCGTCGTTGGTTTCGCGCAGGACCGCCAGCCGCTCACGCGCAATGGGCGACAACGGACCCTGGTAGAGCAGCACGCACGTGCTCTCGACCGAGCCGCGGCCCACCCGGCCGCGCAACTGGTGCAGCTGGGCCAGGCCCATGCGTTCGGCATTCTCGATCACCATCAGGCTCGCGTTGGGCACATCCACGCCCACCTCGATCACCGTCGTCGCGACCAGCAGGTCGAGCTTGCCCTGCTTGAACGACGCCATGACGGCGTCCTTCTGCTTGCCCGCCATCCGGCCGTGAATCAGGCCGACGCGTACGCGCGGCAGCGCTGCGGCCAGTTGCGCTGCGGTCTTCTCCGCGGCCTCGTAGCGCACGAGGTCGGATTCGTCGATCAGCGGGCAAACCCAGTACGCCTGGCGGCCGGAGCGGCAGGCCGTGTCGATGCGCTCGACGATGTCGCTGCGCCGCGTGTCGGGCAGCACCACCGTCTTGATCGGCGTGCGTCCCGGCGGCAGCTCGTCGATGATCGAGACGTCGAGGTCGGCATACGCGGTCATCGCGAGCGTGCGCGGAATCGGCGTCGCGGTCATCACCAGCTGGTGCGGAAACCGGCCTTCGTGCTGTCCTTTCTCGCGCAGCTGCAGGCGCTGATGCACGCCGAAGCGGTGCTGCTCGTCGACGATGGCCAGCACGAGGCGCTGGAACGCGACGCCTTCCTGGAACAGTGCGTGCGTGCCGACGGCGACCTGGATCGAGCCCGATGCCAGGTCGGTTTCGAGCGCGGCGCGCACTTTGCCGGCCTGCCGGCCGGTCAGCAGCGCGACTCGAACGCCGAGCGGTTCCAGCCACGTGTTGAAGTTGCGCGCGTGCTGCTCCGCCAGCAGTTCCGTCGGCGCCATCACGGCGGCTTGTGCGTCGTGCTCGACCGCGCGCACCGCGGCCAGCGCAGCGACCACCGTCTTGCCCGAGCCGACGTCGCCCTGCACCAGCCGCATCATCGGATGCGGGCGCCGCAGGTCCTGCTCGATCTCGGCCCACACGCGCGACTGGGCGCCCGTGAGCCGAAAAGGCAGGTTCGCGAGGCAACGCTCGGCCAGGTCGTTCCTGCGCGGCAACGGCCACGCGGCGTCCTTGTCGGTCTCCTGCCGCAGCAGTCGCAGGCTCAGCTGGTGGGCCAGCAGTTCCTCGAAGGCGAGCCGTCGCTGCGCCGGATGCCGGCCCTCCTCGAGCTCGGCGACGTTCGCGTCGGGCGGCGGGCGGTGCACGTAACGCAGCGCCACGTCGAGCGGCGGCAGGTCGAACGCATCGAGCACGCCGGGCGGCACGTAGTCCTGGATCGCGCCTTGCGACAGCATCGCCAGTGCCATGTCGGTGAGCGCGCGCAGGCGTCCCTGCTGCACGCCTTCCGTCGTCGGATAGATCGGCGTCAGGCAGTCGGGCGGCGAGCCGCTCGCATCGGCGAGCACGCGCCGGTATTCCGGATGCACGATTTCGAGTCCGCCGGGACCGAGGCGCGCTTCACCGAAGCAGCGCAGGCGCTGTCCGCGCACGAGTTGCGCCTGTTGCGCACCCGAGAAGTGGAAGAAGCGCAGCGTGACGAAGCCCGTGCCGTCGGCGATGCGCACGAGCAGCGTGCGGCGCCGCCGGAACACGACTTCCGCCAGCTGGACTTCGCCTTCGATGACGGCGCGGTCGCCGTTGCGCAGCGTGCCGATCGGCACGACGCGCGTGCGGTCCTCGTAGCGCAGCGGCAGGTGAAAGAGCACGTCCTGCACCGTGTGCAAGCCGAGCTTCGCCAGCAGTTCGGCGAGCGCCGGCCCGACACCGCGCAGCGCCGTAACCGGGCGTTCGGCGAGCAGGGCGGCCGCGCTCATTCCGGTACGGAGCGCTGCGGGTTACAGGACCAGGACCGCGTCCACTTCGACCACGGCACCACGCGGCAACGCGGACACGCCGATCGCGGCGCGGGCCGGGTAGGGCTGCGTGAAGTAGTCGGCCATCACCTTGTTGACCGTCTGGAAGTTGCCGAGGTCGGTCAGGTACACGTTGAGCTTCACGGCGTTCGACAGGTCGCCACCGGCGGCCTTCGCGACCGCACGCAGGTTGTCGAACACACGCCGCACGTGCACTTCGACTTCACCGGTCACGATTTCCATGGTCTTCGGATCGAGCGGAATCTGGCCCGAGAGGTAGACCGTGTTGCCGGCCTTGATGGCCTGGCTGTACGTCCCGATGGCACCGGGGGCGTCGGGTGTGGTGACTGCGTTCAAGGGCACGGGAAGCTCCAGGAAGGGGGAGGAAGGGGAGGAAGGGGAGGAAGGGCAGGAAGGGCAGGAAGGGCAATGCAGTGTCGAGAGCCGCTGCACTCGTCAGGTTCTGGGCGATAGGTAGTTTAATGGCAGACGCGGCAGATCTGGGCAACTGTGCAGCCACGTGACTCGCGGCGCCAGGAGGTCCTGCCACCCGCGATGAACCCGGGCATCGGGTTGCGAGCTCACGGCGGCGGGTCCAGAATTAGCTAAGTTAGCTAATACTGGCGAGGGAGCCCGATGCGCAAGGTCAACATCCACGAGGCGAAGACGACGCTGTCGCAGCTCGTCGAAGCGGCGGAATCGGGTGAGACCGTGGTGCTGGCGCGTGCGGGCAAGCCCGTGGTCCAGCTCGTGCGTCTGAAAAAGAAGCGTGGCATCAAGCTCGGCGGGCTGAAGGGCAAGCTGCCGGAGAAGCTGATCGCCGACGTCGCCAAGCCGTTGTCGAAGAAGGATCTGGAGCAGCTCTTCGGCGGCGGGGTCGAGCCGTGAGGGTGCTGCTCGACACGCACATGGTGCTGTGGGCGCTCACCGACAGTCCGCGGCTGTCGGCCAGGGCGCGCGCGGTACTCACCGATGCCGAGAACGAATGCTGGGTCAGCAGCTCCAGCGTCTGGGCAATCGCCATCAAGAACATGCTCGGCAAGTACGAGCTCGGGCAGCCCCTGGATCGGCTCGGGGAGGCGATCGAGGAGGCGGGGTTCCGCACGCTCGACGTGACCATTCGACACGCCGCCGCCATCGAACGGGTGGCGGTGCCGCACTCGGATCCGTTCGACCGGCTGTTGCTGGCACAGTGCGAGGTCGAGACGATGCGGCTGCTGACCGCGGACAAGGTGTTGGCGAAGTTGCCGGTGGCGATCGCGGCGTAACAGCGGCGGTTACCGCTCACGCCAGCGAGCGCGCGACCTTCAGCACGTCCGGCATCCCGCGCACCGCGCGGATCACGCTCGCGAGCTGTTTGCGGTCGTGCACCATCAGCTCGAAGATCAGCGTCGACGTATCCGTGTCGCG
>JBAVJR010000189.1:0-4437 GCA_049687855.1 Steroidobacteraceae bacterium
TTGTCGCCACACAGCGGGTTGAAGCCGTCGGCGCGGCGATCCGCGTCCGGGATCTCGCGGAAATTGCGCGGATGCCGGTTGTGGTCGACGATGACGTCGCGGTACAGGTCCTTGAGGTCCATCAGCCGAGCATCTCCCGCGCGCTGTGCAGGGCCGCGACCAGCCGGTCGATCTCGGTACGCGTGTTGTAGAAGGCGAACGACGCACGCGCCGTCGCGGGCAGGCCGAAAAACTCCATGACCGGCATCGCGCAGTGGTGGCCGGTGCGGATCGCGACGCCCTCGTGGTCGAGGATCGTGCCCAGGTCGTGCGGATGCACGTGGTCGATCGTGAACGAGACGACAGCCGCCTTCTCGGGCGCAGTGCCCACGAAGCGCAGGCCGGGAACGGTTGCGAGCCGTTCGTTCGCGTAGACGAGCAATGCATGCTCGGCGGCCGCGATGCGCTCCATGCCGAGCGATTCGAGGTAATCGATGGCGGCACCGAGACCGATCGCGCCGGCGATGTCCGGCGTTCCGGCCTCGAACTTGTAGGGCAGGCCGTTGTAGACGGTCTTGGCGAACGACACCGCCAGGATCATGTCGCCGCCGCCCTGCCAGGGCGGCATGGCGGTGAGCAGCGATTCGCGTCCATAGAGCACGCCGATCCCGGTCGGACCGCACATCTTGTGGCCGGAGAAGGCGTAGAAATCGCAATCGAGCGCCTGCACGTCGACTTTCATGTGGGGGACGGCCTGCGCGCCGTCGAGCAGCACCGGCACGCCAAGCGCCCTGGCTGCCGCGATGAACCGGTGCACCGGGATGACCGTGCCGAGCGCATTCGAGACGTGGGCCAGCGCAACGAGCTTCGTGCGCGGGGACAGCAGCGCAGCGAATGCATCGTAGTCCACTTCGCCCGACTGCCTGATCGGCGCGACCTTGAGCGTGGCCCCGGTCTGCTGGCAGAGCATCTGCCACGGCACGATGTTCGCGTGGTGCTCGAGCCATGAAATCAGGATTTCGTCGCCCGGGCCAAAGATCGGCCGGCCGTACGACTGCGCAACGAGGTTGATGGCCTCGGTGGTGCCTCGCACGAAGATGATTTCTTTCGTCGATCTTGCGTTGATGAAGCGGCGCACCTTCTCGCGCGCGCCTTCGAACAGATCGGTCGCTTCCTGGCTCAGCGTGTGCACGCCACGGTGCACGTTCGCGTGGGAGTTCTCGTAGTAATGCGACATGGCATCGATGACGGCGCGAGGGCGCTGGCTCGAGGCGGCGTTGTCGAGGTACGCGAGCGGCAGTCCGCGGACGCTGCGCCTGAGCACCGGGAAGTCACGGCGGATGGCGGCGATGTCGAGCGCGGGCGCTTCACCTGCCGCGGCATGTACGGCGCTCATGCAGCCACCTCCAGCAGGCGCACGAGGCGCCGATCGAGTTCGTCATGCACGTGCCGCGCGAGGGCGGGTTCATCGACGCGTGTCAGCACGGCGCCGGCAAACGCCCGCGTCAGGGCACTGCGCGCTTCGGGTGCGCTGAGTCCGCGCGACCGCAGGTAGAACAGGGCATTCGGGTCCAGCTGCCCCGTGGTCGTGCCATGGCTGCACTGCACGTCGTCCGCGTAGATCTCGAGGTCGGGCTTGGTGTCGATCTCGGCACCCGGCGTCAGCAGCAGGTTGCGGTTGACCTGGCGCGCATTCGACTTCTGGGCGCCGGCGTGCACGATCGCCTTGCCGTTGAACACGCCGCGTCCCTTGTTCGCGGCGATGCCGCGGTAATCCTGCAGGCTCGTGGTCTCGATCGCGCGGTGGTCGACGTGGATGTGCGAATCGAGGTGACGCGAGCCGTCCGCGAGGAACACGCCAGTGATTTCGGTGGCTGCGGCGCGGCCGTCCAGGCTGACGTTCGTGTCGAGGCGCGCCAGGGCAGCGCCGAGCTGCGAGTCGCGCATCACGAACGTGGCATTCTCGCCGACGCGGGTCTCGATCCGTTCGATGTGGAACGCACGCGCACTCTGGCGCTGCAGTCGATACAGCGTGAAATGCGCGCCTGCGGCGAGCTCGATGTCGAGCACGGCATTGGTGAAATGCTCTTGGGCGCCATCGTCGACGTGGTCGATCAGCAGGCGTGCGCGGCTGCCAGCCGCCATGCGCACGGCGATGCGGGGGCTCGCAAGCGTCGGCCCCGCGCCGGTCGTGATCAGCGTGAGTTGCAGGACGTCGTCGCCCTGCTGGCCCGCCTGCGTGGACAGCAGCAGCGGGCCGATGGTCAGCGCGGCGTTGAGCGCCGCGAAGCGTTCAGTGCCGCCGCCGGGCAGCGCGCGCAGCAGTTGTTCCTCGGACGCAGCCGTCAGCGTGCCGAGCGCAAAGCCGCCGAGTGAGGCCGGGATGTGGCCCACCGGCGAGCCGTTTGCCAGCACGAGCCGCTGTGCGACGAATGCATCCGGTACATCGACCGGCGTCGCCGGCGCTGTGGCCGGCACGAACCGGCGCGATTCGAGACGGCGGAGGCTGGTGTACTTCCAGGCTTCTTCGCGCGCTCCGGGGAATCCGAGTTCCGCAAAGCGCTGCATCGCCGCCGCGCGACGCGTGGCGGCCCCGTCCAGCACGGGTTGCAGCCGCGCGAACGCCTCGCGGTAGTGTACGGTGGCCGGGGACGGGGCGATGGCGCTCATGCGGCGCTCGCCTCCTGCTTAACCCAGTCATAGCCGCGTTTCTCGAGTTCGAGCGCGAGCGACTTGTCGCCCGTGCGCAGGATGCGGCCGTCCGAGAGCACGTGCACGAAGTCGGGTTCGATGTAGTCGAGCAGGCGCTGGTAGTGCGTGACCATCACGATGGCGCGCTGCGGCGAACGCAGGCTGTTGACGCCGGTCGCCACGACACGCAGGGCGTCGATGTCGAGGCCGGAATCCGTCTCGTCGAGCAGCGCAAGCCTCGGCTCCAGTACCGACATCTGCAGGATTTCGTTGCGCTTCTTCTCGCCGCCCGAAAACCCTTCGTTGACGCCGCGGCTCAGGAAGCTCTCGTCCATCTGCATGAGCTTCATCTTGTCCTTGATCAGCGCCAGGAACTCGAAGGCATCGAGTTCGGGCAGGCCACGCTGCTTGCGCACGGCGTTGAGCGCCGCTTTCAGCAGGTAGGCGTTGTTCACGCCCGGGATCTCGACGGGGTACTGAAATGCCAGGAACACGCCGCGCCGCGCGCGCTCTTCCGGCTCGAGCGCGAGCAGGTCGTCGCCCAGGTAACGAGCGGTGCCCTTCGTGACTTCGTAACCGGCGCGGCCGGCCAGCACGCTGGCGAGCGTGCTCTTGCCGGAACCATTCGGCCCCATGATGGCGTGCACTTCGCCCGGCTTCACCTCGAGGTTGACGCCCTTCAGGATTTTGCGAACGCCGATCTGGGCGTGCAGGTCGCGGATGCTGAGCATGTCTGTTGTTCTCGATAGGGGCGCGGATCAGCCGACGGAGCCCTCGAGGCTGACGGCGAGCAGGTTCTGGGCTTCCACGGCGAATTCCATCGGCAGTTCCTTGAAGACCACCTTGCAGAAGCCGTTGACGATCATGTTCACCGCGTCCTCTTCGGACACGCCGCGGCTGCGGCAGTAGAAGAGCTGGTCGTCGGCGATCTTCGAGGTGGTGGCCTCGTGCTCGACGACGGCGGAGGGGTTCCTGATCTCCATGTAGGGGAACGTGTGCGCGCCGCACTGGTCGCCCATCAGCAGCGAGTCGCACTGGGTGAAGTTGCGCGCACCTTCCGCGGAGGGCAGCACTTTCACCAGGCCGCGATACGTGTTCTGGCCGCGGCCCGCGGAAATGCCCTTGGAGACGATCGTGCTGCGCGTATTGCGCCCGATGTGAATCATCTTGGTGCCGGTGTCGGCCTGCTGGTAGTGGTTCGCCAGCGCGACCGAGTAGAACTCGCCGACCGAGTTGTCGCCGGTCAGCACGCAGCTTGGATACTTCCAGGTGATCGCCGAGCCGGTCTCCACCTGGGTCCAGCTGATGCGCGAACCGGCGCCGCGGCATTCGCCACGCTTGGTCACGAAGTTGTAGATGCCGCCGACGCCGTTCTCGTCGCCCGGGTACCAGTTCTGGACCGTCGAATACTTGATGTTCGCATCCTTCAGCGCGACGAGTTCCACCACGGCGGCGTGCAGCTGGTTCTCGTCGCGCATCGGCGCGGTGCAGCCCTCGAGGTAGCTCACGTGGCTGCCTTCGTCGGCGATGATCAGCGTGCGCTCGAACTGGCCGGTGTTGGCCGCGTTGATGCGGAAGTACGTCGACAGCTCCATCGGGCAGCGCACGCCCTTCGGCACGTAGACGAACGAGCCGTCGGAGAACACCGCCGAATTGAGCGTGGCGAAGTAGTTGTCGGTATAGGGAACGACGCTGCCGAGGTATTGCTCGATCAGTCCAGGGTGGTTCTGCACCGCATCCGAGAACGAGCAGAAGATCACGCCCGCC
>JBAVJR010000190.1:0-2222 GCA_049687855.1 Steroidobacteraceae bacterium
AGTCGCGACTGGCGCGAACAGCGATTTGCGCCAGTGCCGGGCGACGCGGAACGGATTCCGCTGCCCGACGAGTGAGTGTCGCCGCGCACGTGCGCACGGGCGTGACGCCAGGTCACTTCGCGTTCAGGCGCGTGCCGCAGCCGTGGTAGGTCTGGCCACCGGATTCCACCGTCACGACGTGGTCGTATGCCACGTCGCCATCGTCGACGCAGCGCTCGGCCTTGATCGAGGCCTTGATCGAGATCGCATCCTTCTGCGCCGTATATACGCTCGTACCGTCAGGCGCGGTGGCTGCCTCGGCTTGCTCGAAGTCGTGGCGCTCCTCGCCGTAATTGGTGGTCCAGCTCAACTTGCTCGCGGGACCGACTTCGAGAGTCCAGCCCGGCTCGTTGCCCAGCGCGCGATAGACCACCCCGCGCACGCGGGCGTCCTCGCGCAGTGAATCGGCCCTGCGCTCTTCGCATCGCACGGCCGGTGTGCCCTTGCGCTCGAGGGTCGCGGCGCTGCCCTTGGTCCAGAACACCATGACGCCGTCGGCGTAGCGCGCGCCCGAGGCGCTGGCCGTCTGGTCGAGCCGCCGGGTGCCGTCATGGAAGTCGATGGCAATCGCCTGCTCGCGAATGAGGTTGCGCATGACGAGCGTCTGGCCGTCCGCGCAATGCCACACGTAGGCGCGCAATACGCCTGCGGGAACCTCGTCTGCCGCGGGGGTTGGTGCAGGCGCCGGTGCGGTCGCAGCCGGCGGCGCATCCGCTGCGGTTTCGTCCGCGGGCGCTGCCTTGCGTTGGCAGCCCGCGGCCGCGATCAGCGCGAGGCCTGCCAGCGAGACCATGAACAGGCGGAGAGGCAGAGTGGGCGACGTCGTCATGTGGATCACCGGGCAGGCGGGACGTCGCCGATTTTACACGGGCGGCGTCAACAGTCCGCTGCACGCAGGCGGGCCTTGGCGTCGCGCCAGCGTTCCCAGAGGCTGCCGGCCTCGCGGGCCGAATAACCTGCCCGCATGCGCGAATCGAGGCTGTCGAGTGCCGCCTGCAGCTTCTGGCACGTCATCACGCGTTCGTCTTCCTCGACGCCGGCGTCGGCGTCTGCAGGCTCAATCGACTTCCTGCGGCTCGCCGGCGCCTGCGCGTCGACCTTGCCCAGTTCCGGCGACGCTCCAGCCGCTGCGGGCACAGGCTGGTCGATCTGCAGTTCACGTATTTCCGGCAGGGGGCCGCACGGCCGATCGGAAAACGTGACGAGGCCGGGCACGACGCAACTGTAGACGAGCCGGCGTGTCGGCTGCGCTCGTGGCCTGACCGGCTCGAGCACGACGGAGCCGCCACCCCCCGCCGGACTATCGACGGCCGGCAGCAGCAGCGCGCTGGCGGCAGGTGTTGGCGTGGGCAGCAGGAGCGCTGCCTGCGCTGCGAGCAGCAGGCGGACGGCAGGACGTGGCATGGCGAACCCTCCCTGGAACGAGAGGCCATGCTCGGGTCAGCGCCCGGGGATGTCGTGCACGATTCGTCGCGCAAGTGCGCAATTAAGCGCCGGGCTTCGCGCTGGTCACGGACCGGTCGTGCCCGACCTGGCCTCAGGCCCGCCCGACGTTCGAGTCGGTCGGCGCGTGGAAGTACTGGCTCTCTGCCGAGAACTGCTCGACCAGCCGGCGCAGCTCGGCCATGCGGGCTTCGGCGGTGCCGATCGCCAGGCAGTCCTCGCAGCGGGGGTCGCCACAGGGCTGTCGCGTGTAGAGCCAGTACTGTACCGCTCCCGCGAGCAGGCCGTCGGCGATGTCCCACAAGTCGGCCTTGTCGTCGCCGTCGGCGATCTGGTTGCCGAGGTCGACGGCACGGCTGAAGGCTTCGTCGAACGGCTGGGAGTCTTCGGTTTGCGTATTGGCGGTCACGTTGGGCAATGCAGTCAGGGGACCAGCGGCAATGATACCAGACAGGTCTGCCGGAACGCCGGCGAAATGCACGAAAACCGCTTATAAATCAGCTGATTCTGGCGCTTCAGATGCCGGCCTTGGCGAGCGCATCCACGAAGGCGCGGATGGCGCCGGCGAGGCCGGGGTATCCGGTTTCGAGGCGCACTGCAGCGTTCTCCAGTGCGTCGGCCGGCGCGACATCCTGGACCTGGACGGGGCCGGCCTGGCTCTGCGGCGCCAGTGCCTGCTGGATGTCCGCCAGGGCCGTCTCGAGCAGCGCGCGCTGGTGCGGGTCGAGTTGCGGGAGGTC
>JBAVJR010000191.1:0-1819 GCA_049687855.1 Steroidobacteraceae bacterium
ACTTACGGCCTGTCCACGTCCCAGGCGTTCGCGTTGATCGTGGCCGGCTTCCTGCTCGGGTTCTCGATCGGTTCCTTCCTGGTGTCCCGCAGGATAGACCGTCGACACGACTTGGAGGCCTGGTTCAGCAACGTCTGCATTCTCACTGCGCTGAGCGGGGCGCTGGTGCTGTTCCTGTTCCGGAAATTCGAGCCGCTCACGCTGCTGTTGCAGAAGTCGCTGTCCGTCGACTACCTGCACGCAAGCCTGGCCCTGGCGTTCGTCGCGTCGCTCATCCCGGCAGTCTTCATGGGGATACTGTTTCCGCTGGGTGTGAGGATCTACGCCCATGACGTCCACAGGATCGGGGCCAAGGCCGGCAAGATCCTCTTCTCCAACACCGCCGGATGCGTCCTGGGCAGTCTCCTGACCGGCTTCGTGCTGATCCCGTTCGCAGGGATGTGGAATACGACGCTGGTTCTCGTCAACCTGAGCCTGCTGATTGCGCTGGTCCTGTCGCTCCGGTTGAGCGACGTCTCTCGTGCACGATGGGCGGCTCTGCTGCTGGTCGGCGTCCTGGCGAACCTGCTGGTCTTCGCCGACAGCAAGACCTTTCACAAGGAAGTGAACGGCCTGCGCGTCGTCTACTACGCGGAGGGCCTGTCGGGCACGGTCAGTGTCTTGGGTAACGACCAGTACCGGGGAGTGTTCGTCGACGGCCAGAACGTCTCGGGGACCGACCCGGTCCTGCTGGCGGACTCCAAGATGCTCGCCCATTTGCCGCTGCTGCTGGCCGACGACCCGCAATCGGCGCTGACAGTCGGTTTCGGCACCGGGACGACCTCGGGCAGCATGCTGCTGCACGATGTCGCGGTCGATGCCGTGGAAATCGAGGAGAAGATCATCGAGGCCGCGCCGCTGTTCAGCTCGATCAATCGTGAGTCCTATGCGGACCCGAATCTGAATCTCGTCCTGGACGATGCGCGCAACTACATCGGAGTCGTGGACCGGGACTTCGACGTCATTGCGACCGATGTCACCAACCTCAAGTACAAGCGCAACCCTTATCTCTACACTCGCGAGTATTTCGAGATCATGCGGGATGCCCTGACCGAGGACGGGATCGCAGCGGCCTGGCTGCCTCTCGGCGGACTGTCATTCGAGGATCTGCGGATCCTGATCGCCACCTTCGACAAGGTCTATCCCCATACCACCGTCTGGTACTTCACGCAGTACCCCACTCACTTCGTCATCGCGGTGGGCACACCGCAGCGCACCCAGGTCGATCTCGGCGGCCTGGCGCGGAAGATGAACGAGATGAGCAAGGTGAGTGCTGATCTCAAGACGATCAAGGTGGACGACGCCTATGAGGTTGCAAGCATGTTGTTGCTGGGGGAACAGGACGTCGACGACCTGGTCGCCGGCGAACGGATCCACACCGACGACCGTCCGATTCTCGAATTCTCGGACATGAATCAGTACGGGATGATCGACGTCGAACCGAACCTGAAACGTCTCCTGGGTTACCAGGCAGAGGATCGCGGGCAGTACTTCACCGGCTCGGACCGGGAAGAAATGCTCTTGAAGCGGCACTTCGCCGAGTACCAGCGTGACTACAGGCGATCGATCCGCCGGTACGAAAGTGCTGCCCGGCCCGCGGTGGATTGATGCAGGCGGGTTGGCGTCGCTGCGGGTGACGATGCGGTAGAGAGAAACGCCCCGCAGAGCGGGGCGTCCCCAAGTTACGCAGGCCTCACCTGCCGCATCAGCGCATCTATTTCGCCGCGGCGACTTCGATTTTCACGTCAGCGTTCTCGATCATCACGGGGTATTGGTAGCC
>JBAVJR010000192.1:0-13480 GCA_049687855.1 Steroidobacteraceae bacterium
CGCAGGAGCAGCCAGCAGTCGAACGGCGAGGGCACGCTACCCGCCGTTGCCTGGTATTCACGCAACGCAGCGCGCTCGGCGCCCGCATCCCGCGTCACGATGATGCCGCCGAGCACGTCACTGTGGCCGCCGAGGTACTTGGTGGTGCTGTGCATGACGAAGTCGGCGCCCAGCGCGAGCGGTTGTTGCAGCACGGGACTCGCGAACGTGTTGTCGACGCCGACCAGCGCGCCCCGGTCGTGCGCGAGATCGACGAGCGCGGAGATGTCCGCGACGCGCAGCAGGGGATTCGACGGCGTCTCGAACCAGAGCAGGCTCGTCTTCGCCGACATGGCTTGCGCTACTTCGGTGAGGTCCGTCACGTCGACGAATTCCACGCCGACGCCCCAGCGCGGCACGATGTTGCGCAGCTGCCTGGCGGTGCCGTGATAACAGTCCGACGCGCAGACGATGCGACCACCGGGTGTCGCCAGTGCAAAGACAGCCAGCGCCGCCGCCGAGCCGGAGGCGAACGCGATGGCGTCCTTGCCGTGTTCCAGCGCGGCAATCGCGTGCTCGAGCGAGGTGCGGTTGGGGTTGCCGCTGCGCGAGTACTCATACCCGCGCGGGTAGGCACCGTCCGCGCCGCGTTCGAAAGTGGTGGAGAGATGCAGTGGTTCGCGCACTGCGCCGGTGGCGGCGTCGGGCCCGCGCCCTGCGTGAATGGCCAGCGTTTCGAATTTCATGACGTTGACGCCGGTGCCTCGTATTCCTGCAGACCAACGACCAGCATACCCGGCCCGCCATGGGCCCCGAGCGCGCTGCCGATCGCAACCAGTTTCGCGTACGCCACGTTCGGCAGACTCAGTTCCTGCAGCAACCACTGGCCGTCCGGTTCGCAGTTGGCGTGCCCGACGATCAGCCGATAGGTGACATCGTCCCGCATGCGCCGGCGTACCCAGCGCGCGAACTTCGACCTCAGGTCGTGCCGGCCGAACAGCACGCCACCCGCGGTGACCTTGCCATCGGCATCGTTGTGCAGGACGGGCATCACCCGCAATGCATCCGCGACGCGCTTGACCCAGCGCGGCACGCGACCGCCGCGCACTGCGTATTCGAGCGAGCCGGCTACGCCAAACGAGCGTGTCTTCGGCAGGATGGCTTGCGTCGCGGCGATGATGCGGTCCACGTCGTAACCGGCTGCCGCGCATTCCGCGGCATACATGGCGATGAGGCCCTGGCCCGCGGAGACGTTGCCCGTGTCGATCACGCTCACTTTGCCGTGGGTGGCACTGCGGGCCGCGGCCGTCTGTGCCGCGGCACAGGTGCCGCTGACACGGCTCGTCAGGTTGATCGAGACTACCGCGCTGTGGTGCGAACCCAGGAATTCGAATTGACGGCGGAAATCGCCGGGCGGTGGCTGCGAAGTCTTCGGCGGTTCGGTGCCGCGCTCGATCTCGGCATAGAACTCTTCCGACGTGATGCCCACCTTGTCGAGGTAGCTGCGGTCGCCGAAGTGCACGCGAACCGGGATCATGTGGATGTCGAGCCGGTCGAGTTCCTCTTCCGGGATGTCCGCCGCGCTGTCCGTGATGATCGCGACACGGCGATCGGTCGAGTGCGCCGAGCGCTGCTGGCGCTGCATGTCGTCGGCTTTTTCGCCCGATACCGCGCCGAACCGCCCCGCCACCCGGAAGACTTCCGCGGGATCGTTGACGTGGATGTGCACGCGCACCTTGCGCTGCAGGCCGGCGACCACGAGGCTGCCGCCGACAGCCGAGAGCTGTTCCCGCAGGTGACGGCGATCGATCCGCTCGCCGGAGACCACGCACTCGGTGCAGTAGCGATAGACGAGGTCCTCGCTGCCGCTGCCGGCGGTGATCTCATCCGACGCGCTGTCGATCACCGGCGTCGCGCTGCCGGCCGGTTCGGTTTCCGAGCCGCTTTCGAGGTAGTCGGTGACACCCTCGATGAGTTCGACGAAGCCCTGCGCGCCGGCGTCGACCACGTTCGCCTTGCGCAGCACTTCGAGCTGGAACCGGGTCTGCTCGAGCGCCGTGCGAGCTGCCGCGACGCCGTGCCGCAGGATCGAGCGGAAATCCTCCAGCCCGTCCCTGCGCGATCCCTGCACCGCGTGCGCGAAGGCCGTGAGAACCGTGAGGATCGTGCCTTCGCGGGGCTCGCTGAGGCTGTCCCTGGCGTAATCCGCGCCGCCGCCCACGCCCTCGGCAAAATCGGCCGGTTCGATCCGGGTGAGGTGGCCCACGCGATCGCACAGGCCCAGGAAGAACTGCGCGAGGATTGCCCCTGAATTGCCGCGTGCGCCATCGAGCGCCGCGTCGGCAACGCGCGTAAGCGTCTTGCCGGCATGGTGGTCGGGCGATCTGCGCAACACGCCGAGCACCGCGTTCACCGTGAGCGCGAGGTTCGTGCCGGTGTCGCCGTCAGGCACCGGGAACACGTTGATCTTGTTCAGGTGTTCCTGGCACGACAGCACCCGCAGGATGCCCGCCTGCAGCGCGAAATTCAGCCGCAGCCCGTCGAGGCTGTCGGCAGTGACCGATACAGCATTCACTTGCGACCGACTCCCCTCAGTTCAGTCGTTGGACAGCCTGAAGCGGCTGCCCCGGAAATTCAGCACGGCTCCATCCGGCGTGATCTGCTCGACGACCGGGCCTTCGGCCAGTGTGTCGCCTTCCTTGTACTTGCGCGAATTGACGAAGACGAAACGCTGCTGCGGCTGCGTCGCATAAACGTGCAGATCGAGGTGCAGCGCGGCTACGCCGCCACGAGCGGCAACCTCGTCCGCGTCCGGCATGGCTGCGGCTGGCGGCGCGGCCTGCTGCACGGCACGTTGTTCGGGCGCAGGCGAGTACGGCAGGTCCGAAGCTTCTGGCACCGGCGCGTAGACGACCGTGCCACCGCGCCGTGCGCTGCCATTCTTCATGACCGCCGGCGGGCCCGCAGGCACGGCCGCTGCGGCCGACCGCGATGAGGCTTCGATATCGCCGGTCGCACTGCCCAGTTCATCCGCGAGCGGATTGCGTGCCGCTGGACCCGCGGGCTCATCAATGGGAGCACGTACCGGCGCAGCGCCCTGCGTGACCGGCGTGCCAACTGTCGGTGGCGGCGCGCTCAGCGTGGGATTCGCAGGACCGGGCGCGGTGCTCGCGACAGGTGCGGGTATGGCCGGCGCGGTCGACGCTGCGGCGTCTTCTTTCTGCGCCCGTCGCAGCAGCAGGATGCCGACGGCGAGCAGGTTCACGACCAGCAGCACGACGGCGGCCGTAGCCCAGGCGTTGGCTTTCGGCTTCGCCGGCGCGATCGGCGCTTCGGCCAAGCCCGGTCCCGTCTGGCGCTGCCGTGCGTGCTCGGACTTGCGCAATGCGTCGAGGATGAACGACATCGCTCAGCCTCCCGCCCGGACGGGTACGTCGCCCAGCGTCGGTGAACCGGACGGATTCAGGACCGTGTCGAGCACGATCTGTGTCTGCACGCCGGCGACGCCGTCGGCATTGAGCCGGTGCGTCCGCTGGAAATCCTGCACCAGGCGCGTGAGCTCTTCGTCGTAGAAATTGCTGGCTGGCTGTGCCGCGGGCAAGCCCTGGGCCGCACGCAGGTTGTCGCGCAGCCAGCCGACTTCGGCGCCACGCATGCCGGGGCCCAGTGACTTCACGACCGCGAGCGGCGGCCGCCACAACAACAGGAAATCACCGAACCAGTAGCGCGAGATCGTCGCGATCGGCAGGTCCTGCGATTTGCCGCCGAGCTCGATCGTGGCGGCTTCGTCGGTCAGAGCGGTCAGCAGCACCTGGTGCGTGCCGCCGACGTCATCGGTCAGCGTGAGGATCGCCGGGCGATTCAGCGTGCGCAGCTGCGCCCAGGAGCCTTTCTGGAACAGGCACTCGAGGCCTTGTGCGGTGGCCTGTTCGCAGCCGCGACCGCGGTTCGGGGCGTAAGTGAGGTTCCAGCGCGTGAAGAGGTGCCCGAGCGCTGCCTCGGTGGTGGTGTCGTTCGCGTTCTGCGCCAGCAGCTGGTCGAGGGCCGGTGCGATCGCGACGGGCGGAGTGGCTGCCACCGGTGCGGCAACCGGCTCGTTCGCCGGCGCGGCATTGCTCGCTGGAGCAACCACCGGAGCTTTCGCCGTGGCGGTCTTTGCGTCGTTGCGCCCGAGCACCGACCACGCACCGAACGCGACCAGCGCGAGCGCCGCGGCGACGGCGCCGGCCGTGACCCAGCGCAGCCACGGCGCGGGAATCGGCCGGCCATACACTTCGGAGGCCGCTTCGCGGATATAGGACGCGCCGACCCGATGCTCCTCGCGCGTGAAGGCGCCGAGCAACGCGCGGTCGCTGACGACGTTGATCACGCGCGGGATGCCTTTGCTCAACCGATAGATTTCGCGCAGCGCGCCCGGCGTGAACGCTTCGGCTGTCGCGCCCGCCACGCGCATGCGGTGCTTTACGTAACCCGCGGATTCTTCGGCGCCAAGCGGGCTCAGGTGATACCGACCCGTGATCCGTTGGGCGAGCTGGCGTAGGCCGGGTTGCGCGAGCAGCGCCCGCAGCTCCTCCTGGCCGATCAGGATGATCTGCAGCAGTTTCGTGGTCGCCGTCTCGAGGTTGGTGAGCAGGCGCACCTGCTCGAGCGTCTCGAAGCTCAGGTTCTGCGCCTCGTCGACGATCAGCACGACGCGGCGTCCGCGCGCATGGGCTTCCAGCAGGTAGTGCCCGAGCAGGTCCATCAGCGCCTTGGTGCTGTTGCGGCCCTCGGCAGGCACCTGCAGGTGCAGTTCCTCGCAAATGGTCAGCAGGAACTCCGACGGCGTGATGCGCGGGTTCAGGATCAGTGCAACTTCGGCATGGCCCGGCAGCTGCTCGAGCAGGCTGCGGATGACCGTCGTCTTGCCGGTGCCGACCTCGCCCGTCAGCTGGATGAAGCCGCCCGCCTCGTTGATGCCGTACAACAGGTGCGCCAGCGCCTCGGCGTGCCGCTCGCTGAGATACAGGTAGCGCGGGTCCGGCGTGATCGCGAACGGTTTTTCCTGGAGGCCGAAAAAGCTCGTATACATGCGGGGTTGGGCCTGCCGTGACCGGCGGGGGACGCCAATCATGCCTGAACCCCGGTCGGCGCTCACCCCTCATCACCGCGGGATCGGCGAACCCCGGCTGGGGGAGTGCTGCTACATTCCAGATGGAGCCTGGACCTGGGGAAACGGACCGATGGCCACGCGCCTGCTGTTGTTGCTGCTCGCTTTCGCGCTGTTGCCGGTTGTCGGGGCCGCCGAGCCTGCTTACCCGCGGGCGCGGCCGCTGACAGACCGCACCTTCGAAGTCACTCCGGGCCGGGTCGAGCGCGGACGGTACCTGACCGAGCACCTGCTGCAGTGCTTCGCCTGTCACTCCGAGCGCGACTGGGATGCGCCGGGAGCACCGCCCATCGCCGGCAGGAAAGGTGCGGGGGTGGTGATGAGCGAGCGCGGCGAGCGCCGCATCGTCGCACCCAACATCACGCCGGACGTCGAGACCGGCGCCGGCGGCTGGACCGACGACATGCTGGCCCGCGCCATTCGCGAGGGCATCGGGCACGATGGCCGGGCCCTGTACTGGGGCATGTGGTACCAGTCGTTCGCCGGCCTGTCCGACGAGGACCTTGCAGCAGTCGTCGTGTACCTGCGCACCCTGCCGCCGGTGCGCAACGTCCTGCCGTCGACTGCGCTGCCCGCAGACGAGCAGGCCGCCAATGCCAGGAGCCCGAAACCCATTACCGCGCCGGTGACTGGGCCCGCCCCCGGCGACACGAAGGCGCTCGGCCGCTACCTGCTCAGCGTCGCCGATTGCGCAGGCTGTCACACCGCGTGGGAGGCGCCACGCAATCCTGGCCTGTTCGGTGGCGGCAACGAGGTCGGACGGGGGTCGCGCAGGGCGTTCAGCGCCAACCTCACGCGCCACGGGTCCGGCGTCGCGTATCCGCGGGATACGTTCATCAGCGTGATGCACACGGGCAAGGGCGGATCGCTGCACCCGATCATGCCGTGGATCGTGTTCAGCGGGCTTACGGACGCAGACCTCGGCGCAATGTATGACGCGCTGGGCGACGTCTATCCGGTCGCGCATTACGTCGGAAATGCCGGCGAACCGCGCCATTGCGACGTGTGCGGACAGGAGCATCCGTTCGGCGAGCACAACCACCTCGTGTTGCCGACGAGCGTCCCGGTGGCGGAAGCCGTGCTCCTGCGCCTGTCAGGCACCTATCGGTCCGAGGCACTCGACTGGACGATCGAGGTACGTCGCGACGCAGGCAAGCTGTATGCGCGCGAGAACGGCGGTACGACGGACATCGAGCTGATCGCCCTGAGCGAAACCCGCTACTTCGGGTCCGGCCTGCTGGCGCCGATCGAGTTCCGTCTTCCCGCAGCAGGCGCAGCCACGGGTCTGGTCTCGCTGGAAATCGAACCGATCCCGCTCGCCCGGGTGCGCTGAAGCGTCATTCGCGTGGCTTGCCGATCGTGCTCGCGGGCCGCAGCGCGACGGTGCCGAACTTCTCCCGCACGGCATCGACGGCCGCGTCCAGCTGCCGGTTGCGCGTGGATTCCGGCGCGCCGAACAGGTCGGCCTGGACTTCCTCGCCCAGGTCGCTCACGCCGACACCCAGCAGTCGCAAGGCGGCCTGCGGCTGCGTGCGCCGCCACTCGTCGAGCAGCTCGACCGCGACCCGCGCCACGACCCGCGTTTCCTGCGTGCGGGGCTCGACCTGGCGCTGCCGCGTGTAAGTGGTGAAGTCACCTCGCCGGATCTTCACGGTCACGCAGCCGCCCAGCAGCTTCCGCGCGCGCAGTCGTGAGCATGCCTTGTCGGCGAGCCGGTGAATCTCGGTGTGCAGGCGCGCGGGATCGGCAATGTCCGTGTCGAACGTCTCTTCGGCGCTGATCTGCTTTTCATCGACATCGGGAATGACCGGGCGATCGTCGATACCGGCTGCGCGTTGCTGCAGGCGTTCGGTATAGCGGCCGAAGACCGGTCGCAGTTGCGACGGGTTGGCCTGGCGCAGGTCGCCCAGCGTACGGATGCCGAGCGCCTCCACCTTCGGCGCGGTCTTTGCGCCGAGGCCGAACAGCTTGCGGATGGGCAGCGGGTCGAGCAGTCCGCGTATTTCGGCCTCGCCTACGATCACGAGACCGTCCGGCTTGCGCAGGTCGGAGGCGATCTTGGCGACCAGCTTGTTCGGCGCCACGCCCACGGAGGCGGTGAGCCCGGTGCGTTCGCGAATGCGTCGCTTGATCTCACAGGCGATGTGTTCCGCGCTGCCGAGCGCGCCGCGGCTGGCCGTGACGTCGAGGAAAGCCTCGTCGAGCGACAATCCCTGTACCAGTGGCGTGAACTCGTGGAAGACCGCGAAGATCTGTTCCGAGACCGCGCTGTAGTGGCCGATGCGCGGGTGGACGACGATCGCGTCGGGGCAACGGCGCAGAGCTTCGCGTGTCGGCATCGCCGAGTGCACGCCGAACTTGCGCACCTCGTAGCTCGCCGCCGCGACGACCCCCCGGTTGCCGCCGCCACCCACGATCACGGGCTTGCCGCGCAGCGCAGGGTTGTCGCGCTGCTCCACCGATGCGTAGAACGCATCCATGTCGACGTGCAGGATGGAGCGGGGCGCATTCACGAGCCGGCCTGCCGCGCGCTACAGCGTCAGCGCGGTGTAGAACAGCAGTCCGACCAGCGTCAGGGTCATGAACACCAGGTAGCCCACGCCCAGCGTCGAGAATTTCAGGAGCGTCACGATGCGTCCCTGGCCATAGACGCGGCGCATGGCCCGATACAGATAATACGGCACGTAAAAGACGAGGGTCAGCAGCAGGAAGCCCTCCGCGGTCTGCAGGAGTTCTCCGGCTCCCGTGCCAGCGAACCGTTCGCCGAGCCGCGCGAGGACGACCACGACGATGCCGCTCAGGAAGAAGAACGCATGGAAGTGCACGAAGAACAGCAGGTGCTCGACGTAGAAGCGTCCGGAGCCAAGGTAGAGCACGAACATCACGACTGCGATCAGCGGCAGGAAGATGAACATCATCTTCGGGATGTTCTGGTACAGCGCGCGCCCGAATGTCTTCGGCTCGTCCACGATCTTGCGGCAGGTGCCGCGCAGCTTGTCCTCGTATTGCTTGCCTGTGGGACCAACAAAGTCGATCTTCAGGCTCTCGCTGCCGCAGGGATCGTTGACGAGCCGCTTCACCGGCGCGACTTCCTCCGGCGACAACGACGAAAGTTCCTTTTCCAGGCCCGCGCGAGCTTCCGATCGTTGTTGTTCCGGAAGGCGTTTGACGATGGAATCGACGATCAGCTGGCGCTCGGGATCGAGCCTGGTGGCCGCCGCAGGTGCGGCAGGTGCCTTCGCACCGGACGATGGAGTCGCGGTCGTCTTGCCGTCGCCCGGCGGCGCGAGCTGCAGGCTGGCCTCGCCCTCCTTGTCGAAACTGAAGATGAGATCGTCACCGGGGCTGCCGCCGAGCGACGTCAGCACGAAGAATACGACGCTCAGGATCAGGTACATGCGGAACGGCGGCGAATAGTACGTGCGCCGGCCCCGCAGGTACTCCACCGTCAGCGTGCCGGGCTTGAAGGCAAGCGGTTTCAGCGTGCGCCACAGGCGCGAGTCGAAGTTCGTGATGTCGCCGAAGAGATCGCGCAGCAGTGTACCGAGCGAGAGCACCCGCACCCTCGCGCGCTGGCCGCAGTGCGAGCAGTGCTGTCCGCGCAGCACTTCGCCGCAGTTGAGGCAGTTCTCGGTCGAGAACGCGCCGCGGGTGAATTCCTCGCGATGCGCGAGCATGCGACGCTCGGCTCGGAAACGGTCCCCGAACTTTTCGACGCCCTGGGCCCGCATCCGGGGCGCGTGGTCGCGCAGGTAGGCGTCGAGCGCCGCCTGGTTGCGCAGGCGATACTGGACGATGCGCCGGATACGGCCCGCCGCCGCCGTGTCGTCGCCGAGGATTTCCGCCGACAGGAAGCCGTCGAACTGCAGCACGTCCGCGATGTGGTCGCGCAGCCAGGTGTCGAACGGGCCCTCGATAGCGGCGTCCGCATCGAGATTGACCTCGTACAGTACGGTCTCGTTGTCGTCGTCGTTGGCCACGGCGCAAGGTTAACGCAAGCCGCGGCGCGGCAGGATGGCTTCGTGACGGTGTTCCCGGCCCGGCGGTACCATGATCGAACGGCCGCCCCAGGGCGGATTCGCCTGGGCGATTACGGAGCGCTGATGACGATCGCAACAAACACCATCGGCGATCGAGTCCAGGTCAACGAGACCGACCTGAACGTGCGGGTCGACGGGCCTGCGGGCGCTCCCTGGCTCGTGCTCTCCAACTCGCTGGGTTCATCGCTGAGCATGTGGGAGCCACAGGTCGCCGCGTTCAGTCGCGGGTACCGTGTCCTGCGGTACGACACGCGCGGGCATGGACGTTCGTCGGTTCCCGCCCGGCCGTACACGATCGATCAACTGGGCCTCGACGTCCTGGGGCTGCTCGACGTGCTTGGCGTCGAGCGTGCGCATTTCTGCGGCCTTTCAATGGGAGGCGCGACCGGAATGTGGCTGGCGGTTCACGCGCCGCAGCGAATCGGGCGGCTCGTGCTCTGCAGTACCACTCCCTGGCTCGGGCCACCGGCAACGATGAACGCGCGGATCGCGACGATGCTGCGTGACGGCATGCCGACGATGGTGGAAGCGATCCTCGAACGGTGGTTCACGGCCGAATTTCGTACGCGTGATCCGCTCGTGGTGGATCGCGTCAGGCGGGTGTTGCTGGCGACACCGGTGGAGGGGTACGTGGGGTGTTGCGAGGCGATCCGCGACATGGACCAGCGCGCGGCGCTGACCCAGATCGCGGCGCCTACGCTCGTGATCGCGGGTACGTTCGATCCCGCACCGACGCCCGCCGCGGCGCGGGAGTGGGCGTCGGCGCTCCCGCATGCCCGGTTCGTCGAATTACCGGCGGCGCACCTGTCGAACATCGGCGCTGCAGCAGCGTTCAATGACGCGGTGCTGGCTTTCCTGTCCTCTGCCTAGGCAACGTTCAGTCGCGCCATGCCCGCCGGCTTCGGTTCCGCCTGCACCGCGGCCATCAGCTCCTCGGTCGCGAAGTCATCGACGTTGATGATGTCCATGACCTTGCGGTCGTACTCGCGCAGCGTCGCGGCCTCGTTCGCGTTGATGATCCCGGCTGCGAGTGCCTGTTCGATCTGTCCGGGCAGATCGAGCGCCGCGATCAGGCCGGTCTTCACGCCTTCGACACGGATGCGCTTCTCGAGCGGCTCCGCCGCGACGGAAAGCTCCAGGGCTTCCTGCAGCAGCCCGAGCTGATTGCCCGGCTCGAGCGTGCGGTAGATGCCCCATGCGAGGCGGTCGCGCGTCGCGCTCGGCATCATCAGCGGCTCGACGATTGCGCGGCCCAGGCGATCGCTGGCCGCGAAGTAGGTGCGTCCACGCGGGAAGATCACGATGCGCATCGCGCCGGCGATGAAGCGGTTCGGGAAGTTGCGCAGGAAGTCGTGCAGCTGCTCCTGTGCCTTGTAGAGCAGGGTGCGGCAGCTCCACTCGACCAGCGGCAGGTCCGCTTCCGGCCGGCCCTGGTTCTCGTAGTGCTTCAGCACCATCGAGGCCATGTACAGCGACGACAGCACGTCGCCGAGGCGCGCCGACAGGTGCTCCTTCTGCTTGAGATACCCGCCGAGCGTCAGCATCGCCATGTCGGTCGCGAACGCGAACTGCGCGCTGAACTTGTTGACGTGCTGGTAGTACCGGCGCGTCGAGCCGGCGTCCGGCGCATCCGAGAACCGCGCGAACGTCGCCGCCATCACGAACGAGCGGGCAGCGTTCGACAGCGTGTAGCCGATGTGGCCGAAGAGCGCCTTGTCGAAATCGCGCAGGCTCTTGCCCTTGTCCTTCTCCTTGGCCGCGTTCATCTCGGCGAGCACGTACGGATGGCAGCGGATCGCGCCCTGCCCGAGGATCATGAGGCTGCGCGTGAGGATGTTCGCGCCCTCGACGGTGATCGCGACCGGCACGACCTGGTAGCCACGACCGAGGTAATTCTTCGGGCCGAGGCAGATACCCTTGCCGCCCTGCACGTCCATCGCGTCGTTCGCGACCTGCCGCGAGAACTCGGTGCAATGGTATTTCAGCATCGCGGCGGGCACGGATGGCTTCTCGCCGCCATCGATCGCGCCCGTCGTCACGGAACGCGCCGCGTCGACGATGTACGCTGCGCCCGCCATGCGCGTAAGCGCGGCTTCGACACCTTCGAACTTGCCTACCGGCTGGTTGAACTGCTTGCGGATGCGCGTGTACGCCGCCGAAGCGAAAACGCCAGCCTTCGCACCGCCCGCTGCACTCGACGGCAGCGAGATGCAACGGCCGACCGACAGCTGTTCGACCAGCATGCGCCAGCCCTGGCCTGCCATCTTCGGTCCACCGATGATGCAGTCGAGCGGCACGAACACGTCCTTGCCCGACAATGGCCCGTTCTGGAACGGGACGTTGAGCGGGAAGTGGCGCCGCCCGATCGACAGTCCGGGCGTGTCGCGCGGGATCAGGGCGCAAGTAATGCCGTACTCGGTCTTGTCGCCGCCCAGCAGCTTGTCTGGATCGTAGAGCTTGAAGGCGAGGCCGACGACCGTCGCGATCGGCGCGAGCGTGATGTAGCGCTTCGAGAAATTGAGGCGCAGGCCGAGCACTTCCTTGCCGCCGTAGATGCCACGGCAGACGACGCCTGTGTCAGGAATCGAAGCGGCGTCGGACCCCGCGCGCGGCGCCGTCAGCGCGAAGCAGGGCACGTCTTCCCCGCGGGCGAGTCGCGGCAGGTAGTGGTTCTTCTGCTCCTCGGTGCCGTAATGCAGCAGCAGTTCGCCGGGGCCGAGCGAATTCGGCACTGCCACGGTAGACGACACCGTCGCGCTGCGGCTCGACAGCTTCACCAGCACGCAGGAGTGCGCGTAAGCGGAGAACTCGAGGCCGCCGTACCGCTTCGGGATGATCATCGCGAAGAAGCCCTTCTTCTTCAGGAAGTCCCAGACCTCGGGCGGCAGGTCGGCGCGGCGATGGGTGATGTCCCAGTCGTCGATCATGCGGCACAGTTCTTCGCACGGGCCGTCGATGAACGCCTGTTCCTCGGCCGTGAGCTGTGGCGCCTTCGCCGACAGCAGCTTGTTCCAGTTCGGCCGGCCGGTGAAGAGTTCGCCGTCCCACCACACGGTGCCGGCTTCGAGCGCTTCGCGCTCGGTGTCCGACATCGACGGCAGCATGCGCCGGTACGTCTTCAGGAACGGCCGCGTGATGAAGCGCAACCGGAAGGCGTCGACGTTGAGCAGCGCCATCACGCCGAAGGCCAGCCACAGCGCAACGAGCCAGGGCGTCGGGGGCTCACGCAGCAGCGAGTAAGCCAGGAGCGTGGTGCCCGTGGCCACCGTCGCCACGCGCAGGGAAACGCGCTGGTAGGCGAGATAGAGGGCGCCGCCGACGAAAACCAGGAGCCAGAGTGCGGTAATCACTGCTGCATTCCTTGCCGTGGAGCGGGGCGAAATGCCCTGCCGGAAGCCCCACTATGCATCGGATTGCTGCGCTGCCGCAATATCCAGGTTTACTGGCTGCGCAACGGCTTGCCGAGCCTGGCCCGACGACCTGGAACGTACGTTTCGCCCAGACCCTCAGGGCGTGACGAGGCGGTTCACGAACTGCTCGATCACGTCCCGCATTGCTGCCGGATCCTGGTTGGGGCGCCGGACGGCGCTGACCGCCAGGCCATTCCAGACCTGCATCAGCAGATGGGTGCGCCGGGACGCGACGTCCGGCGGCAGGCCAAGGCCCCTGTCGTCCCGGCCGCGCGCCATCCACGCCTGCAGGGCTTCGTAGATGCGCTCGTCGGACTCCTGCAGGGCGGCGGCGATCTGCGGGTCACGCGTCGCCTCGGCGCTCATCTCGAGGTACAGCGCTGGATTCATCACCGAAGGGTCCCGGGTGAGCCACAGGCGGTAGGTCTGCAGGATGCTTGCGACGAGGTCGGCCGACGTGTGCAGCTGCTCGATCTGCGCGCGCCCATCCTGCAACTGGCGCTCGACGATGGCCTTGACGATGGCACTCTTGTTCTCGAAGTAACGGTACATGAGGCCGGCGCTCATCTGTGCCGCCGCCGCGATGTTCGCCATGCTGGCCGCGTGAAAGCCGTGCTCGATGAAGCACTTCTGCGCCGCGCAGAGGATGCGCTCACGCTGTACCTCGGCGCGCGGCTTGTCCTTGCTCGCGCAGGCAGTGCGCCCGATCACGGTCCGCGCTCCAGCCAGCCGCCGCCGAGTGCCTTGTACAGCGTGACTCGATTCGTCTGCTCGGCCAGGCGCGTCGCCACCAGTGTCTGCTGCGCCACGTAGAGCGTGCGCTGCGATTCGAGCAGGACGAGGTAGCTGTCGCGGCCGGCTGCGTAACGCGCGCGCGAGAGTCGGTCGGCCTCGGTCGCCGC
>JBAVJR010000193.1:0-10930 GCA_049687855.1 Steroidobacteraceae bacterium
CCGGCAGGCCGGCGCCCACGGTGGCCTCGTACAGGTAATGCGCACCCGCGGTCCGGCGCGCATCCCTGACGCGCTGGTAATCGCCGTAGGCCGCGCTGTTGGCCTTCTTGTTGGGCGTGACGACATGGATGCCTTCCGCCAGCCAGTGCGCGTAATGCTTCGCCACCTCGGCGCTGGCCGTGCAGTCGATGATCACGGCGTGCGGGAAGTGGTCGGCGTGGACGTGATCGGCAAACTTGTCGAGGTCGAGCGGATCGCCGCCGGCCTTGTACTCGTCGCGCCAGCGGCCCAGGTCGATGCTGCCGGAGGCGAGCCGCATGGTCTTCGAGCCGGCGATCGCCCGCACCCGCAGGTCGAGCTTGAAGTCGCGCGCCAGGCGCTGCATCTGGCTCGCGATCTGCTCGAGCAGCGCGCCGCCGACGAGTCCCGGGCCGATCAGGCCGATCGAAACCGTGTGGGCCGAGAGATAGAACGCGGAATGCACCGCGCGCAGGGCCCGCGCACTGCCGCGGCCGTCGATCACGACGGAAATGTTGCGCTCGGACGCGCCCTGGGCGATGGCCCGGACGTTGACACCTGCCAGTCCCAGTGCCGTGAAGACCTTGGCAGCCACACCGTGCGCGCCAGCCATGCCGTCGCCCACGACGGCCAGGATGCTGCAGCCGCCGTTGACCTCGATGCTGTGGATCTGCCCTTCGCGCAGCTCAGGGTCGAACGCACGACGCACCACGCGCTCGGCTCGCTCGGCCTCGAGTTCCGGCACCGCGAAGCAGATCGAGTGCTCGGAGCTGCCCTGCGAAATGAGGATGACCGAAATGCCCTCCTCGCGCAGCGCACCGAACAGGCGGTGCGCAGTGCCGGGCACGCCGTTCATGCCGGCGCCTTCGAGGTTCACGAGTGCGATGCGGTCGATCGTCGTGATGCCCTTCACCAGCGGATCGGGATCCGAGTGGTCGTGAATCAGGGTGCCGGGCTTGCCGGCCGCGAACGTGTTCTTGATCCAGATCGGGATGCGCTGCTGCACGGCCGGCGCCATGGTGGCCGGATGGATCACCTTGGCGCCGAAGTAGGCGAGTTCCATCGCCTCGTTGTAGGAGAGAGTGTCGATCACCTGGGCCTCGGGCACGATGCGCGGGTCGGCACTCAGGACGCCGTCAACGTCGGTCCAGATCACGATCTCGGCGGCGTCGAGCAGCGAGCCGAAGATCGACGCCGAGTAGTCGCTGCCATTGCGGCCCAGCGTCGTCTGCAGGCCATGGGTATCGGTGGCGATGAAGCCGGTAACGACCAGCGTGCCGACGAACTCGGGCGGCACCAGCGCAGCCAGCTGCGCCCGGGACTGCTCCCAGCGCACGCCAGGCCCCATCGGACCCCACTCCACCAGCAGTGCCTTGCGGGCGTCGAGCCACTGCACGTGACCGGCCGCGCGGCGGCGCAGCAGGCGCTCGAACAGGCGCGTCGACCAGATCTCGCCATAGCCCGCGATGAGGTCGCGCATCGTGGCCGATGCGCTACGCACCAGGCGGACCGTCTGCAGGATACCCGCGATGTCGCGGCAATCGACGTCGAGAGCGGCGATGTACTCGTCGCATAAACCGCCTGCCAGCAACTCGCCCGCGATGCCGATGTGGCGCTGGCGCAACTCCTGCAGCCGGTCGTCGAGCGCCGGTGAATCCTGCTCGGCGAGGCCGATCAGCGTGAGCAGGGCATCGGTCACGCCCCGGCAGGCCGAAAGCACCACTGCCTTGCGCGGCGCCGGATCGTTCTCGATGATTTTCGCCACGCGCACCATGCACGCGGCGTCGGCGACGCTCGATCCGCCGAACTTATGGACTTTCCAGGCTTGCACGCTTCGGACTCGCTTTCTCGGTCGCCCGCCGCGCCTCCCGCCCTGCCGCTCCACGCGGTGGGCTGACAGCGGCAGCTCACGGGAAAATTCGTTGATTCGAACCCTGAAACTCTATCTTCTTGCAGCGCGGCAGGCAAACTAGGGGCAATGGACGATCAGGACTCCGAACTGCACGCGGCGATCCTCGCTGCAGGGCCAGGAACCCGCTTCGGCGGCATCAAGCCGCTCGTCCGGCTGCGGGGCGAGCCCGTGCTGCACGAACTGGCCGCGAGCGCGGCATTCGTCGCCGGGCAATCGGTCACCGTCGTGATCGGGGCATACGCAAAGGAAGTCGCGCCCGCGCTGCGACAGCGAGCGATCTCGATCGCGCTGAATCGAGGTTGGGAGGAAGGTATCGCGAGTTCGATTCGCGTCGCCGTGAATTCTGCGCCGCCCGGTTCGGGAGCCCTGCTGCTGATGCTGGCGGACCAGGTGGCGGTCACGGCGGACGACCTGCGCCGGCTGCACGCCAGCTGGAAGCGTCACCCGATCCTGATTGCGGCCGCGCTGTACCACGGCGCACCCGGGCTCCCCGCGATCTTTCCGCGCTGGGCCTACGCCGACCTGCTGTCGCTGCGCGGCGAACGCGATGCGCGCAGCGTATTGAGACGCAACATCGAACGCGTCGTCCGGGTTCCCATGAGCAATGCGGGCATCGACCTGGACACGCCTGACGATCTGCTGCTGATCGATGTTGCGCAGGCTCGCGGCAACGCCGACCCCTCGTGAGTTATTATGTCAAGCGAACGAGGCTGGCCTTGAGAGGCGTGTCTTGCTTTCTTTGCGTGCCGGGCGAGGGCAGCCCCGACGGACCTATCCTCGCGCTGAATCAGCCACTTTTCTTCGTGGAGTCGAGCGCATGACCCGCAGCCGTTTCCTGCCCCTGATCACCGGATTCACGCTCATTGCCTGCACCGGCGCGGCCTCCGCGGGCAACGTCGCGAACCAGTTCCGCGGTGGCGCCTTCGGCCTGTCGTGGAGTGCCGACAAGTCTGCCATCCAGGCCAAGTACCCGGGCGGCAAGTGGGACAAAGACGAACTGGTGGGCACCGACCGTTATTGCGCCCCGAGCAGGCAGGTACTGCTCAAGCTGCCCGCGCAGCATCAGACCAGGGAACTTTGTTTCCTGATGGGCGGCGACAAGACACTCGGTGCAGCCACCGCACGTCTCGAACCCAGCCTGCCCTCGCTGCTGGCCGTCGTGAATCGCTCCCGCACGATGTTCGGCGACTTCGACGCGGTGAAGCGCGACGAAGGCGCGATCCAGTCCAAGTACACCTACATGCTGTGGCTGAAGGACGCGCCGATCATTGCAGTCGTGAGCAGTGCGAATGGCGATGACGGCAAGCCCAACCTGGTGGCGTTCTCGGTCGCCGATGAAGCTTCGCTGTTCGCGAAGGACGCCGACAAGGTCTCGAACAAGCCCGCCGGCAAGTAATCAGCCGCGCGCGCCCTCGCCCAGTTCGACGGCCGGGGGCGGCGACGGACTGACGCCCTCGCCCGCGGGTGTGCCGGCTGAGCGATGCTCGAGCCAGTCGACCAACGGCTTCCAGGTATCGAGGTCTTCCTGCAGCAGGGCACCCTTCATCTCGTGGATGCCCATCCCGCATTCGGCTGACCGCACGTATGCCTGCGAGTCCCGCAACACGGCGGCGACGGGTATGCGCAGGCTTTCCAGGAATCGCATCAGCGTCGAGAACGCCTTGGTATAGCGCCGCGCCCGGTTGGCCACGATGACGAGCCGCCGCTCGGAGCGATGCACGCGGCCAGCCAGCAGCAGGTCGGCAATTGCGCGCGATGCCGCGTGAATGTCGATATCCGACGGCAGCACCGGCACGATGATGGAGTGTGCGTCCTGGGTGAGCCCGGGCAACTGGAAGGGCGTGACTGCCGCGGGAGTGTCGACGATCAGCCTCTCGGTGCCCGGGGGCGTGCGCAGGGCAAACGCACGCGTGACGCCAAGCTTCTGTTCAAAGGCCGCGATGCCGTAGATGGCCGGCTGGTCCACCGGACGCTGCCGCAGCCAGCGCATGCTCGAGCCCTGGGCATCGTGATCCATCAGCGCAACGGACCGCCCCGACCATGCGTAATACGCGGCCAGGTTGGTGGCGACAGTCGTCTTGCCCGATCCACCCTTGGGGTTCAGGACGACGATCTTGCGCAGGGGAGAAGTCGAGGGCTGCTGCATGGGCAACGGTGGATGGTTCCTGCCACGACCGTACCCGACCGCCGGGTCCGGCCGCAAGCCGATGTGCGAAAAATGCTTTGGCTCGCGCCCGGCGTCAGTTGCGGTTCGTCGCGCCGGTAACCCGGAGCTTGGCCGCGATGAAGCTGGAATGCGGCACGTGTAGCAGATCTGCGACGCGACGAATCAGGTGCTCCTCGTACTTGTGCACCGTCAGGTCGGCATCCGCGACACGCCATAACGCTTCGACCAGCCGCACCTTCTCCGCCTCGGAGAACGCGCGGTTGATTTGCGACGTAAACTGGTATAGGTCGTGCGACTGGTCGATTTGACGCTCAGCTTCCTCGACCAGCGCCTGGGTTTCCCCTGGCCCGAGCCCAAGCAACGCCGAGACCGAGGCCATGACCTGCTGGCGTTCGGCCGGGGCAACCGCGTAATCCGCCCGCAGCACCTCGAGCAGGAGCGCCGCGATCGCCAGGTTCGGTCCCGCCTCCGCCGATCCCGCCCCCGGGCTGCCCGCGCCGCCGGGCAGGTACCGCGTGATCCAGTCTTTCAGGCCCATGTCTGTATTCCTGACTCGTCGGGGAGGGACTGCCTATGCTGCCACCGGCCGGCCACCGGGCCAATCCGCTCGCGCGCGCGACGGTCCCTGTTCATAATCGCGCACAGCGCCTGAACCGGCCTGCTGCAACTTGCGGCGGCCACCGCGGTCAGAAGCGCAGCCTGCGGGTCCCGCAGGGTAAACCAACGACGCAAGAGGAACTCGACCAACATGAACATCAAGCACGTGACGATTGCCGCTGCCATCGGCAGCCTGCTCGCGGTGGGTGTCGCCAATGCCGACGACCACGCAGGCAAGGAGACCCAGGTGAAGTGCTACGGCGTCGCCAAGGCCGGCAAGAACGACTGCGCGACGGCAAGCCACAGCTGCGCCGGAGCCGCCAAGACGGACAACGATCCCGCCGAGTGGAAGAAGATGCCGCAGGCCGAGTGCGAAAAGGCCGGTGGCAAGGTCGGCGGCGACGACAAGAAGCCGATGTGATCGATCGTGACAGGCGGTCCACTGCCGGCGCCTGTCCGCGGACCGATCCCGGTGCGAGCCGGGATCGGCCTCCGCTCGCGGCACCACGAGGCGATCCTGAGCACGGCATCCCCGCCGGCCTGGCTCGAGGCCCACACCGAGAACTACTTTCACGCCGGTGGCCCTGCCGTCCTCGCCCTGGAAAGAGCGCGCTCCCGGTACCCACTGAGCCTGCACGGCGTCGGGCTCGGGCTCGGCTCGGCCGACCCCATCGACCGTCGTCACCTCGAACGCGTGCGCGATGCCGTGCGCCGTTTTGAACCGGGCCTGGTCAGCGAACACGCGTGCTGGGGCCACGTCGACGGCGAACACTTCAACGACCTGCTGCCGCTGCCGTACACCGTGGAAGCCGTGGAGCACCTCGCTGCGCGCGTGCGTGAGGTGCAGGATTTCCTCGGTCGCCAGATCCTGATCGAGAACCTGAGCGCGTACGTGACCTTCGCCTCCTCGCAGCTGAGCGAGGGTGAGTTCCTCGCGGCCCTCGTGGAACGCAGCGGCTGCGGTCTCCTGCTCGATGTGAACAATGCATACGTCAACGCGGCGAACCTGGGCCTCGACCTCGATGCGTTCTTCGGGGCGCTGCCGCGGAACTCGATCCAGGAAATTCACCTTGCCGGCCACGCTCGACGCCAGGTGGGATCGCGCGAGTTGCTGATCGATGATCACGGCAGCGCCGTCTGTGACGGCGTGTGGGCCCTGTACGAAGACGTGTTGCGACGTTTCGGCCCGGTACCGACCCTGGTCGAATGGGACAACGACGTGCCGCCGCTCGCAACGCTGCTGGCGGAAGCGATCCGCGCCGATCAGCGACTGGAGCGATGCAGTGCGACCGCCGCCTGATTCCGCTGCGGACCTGAAGGCACTGCAGGCAGCATTCGGTCGCACGGTGCGCTCGGTGACCGCTGACGACGCGGACTTGCAGCTGCTCGCAAGCAGGGACGAGGTCACCCGCTTCGGCGAGCGGATCGACGTCTACCGCAACAACGCGTGGCAGTTCTTCCTCACCGCGCTCGAGCGCACTTACCCGGTGATTCAGCGGCGGGTCGGCGCCGATTTCTTCCGCCAGCTCGCGCGCGACTACCGTGTTCAGCATCCGTCGCAACACGGTGACCTGCACTGGATCGGCGCGGCATTCCCGGCATGGCTCGCCAGCCGCATGGCAGGCACTGGCTACGAATGGCTCGCCGACCTCGCGCGGCTTGAATGGGCCTGCGAGGCGTCCGTCGCCGCGGCGCGGCACGAGCCGGTCGGCCTGGAGTCGCTCCGCCGCTTCGATGCGGACGTGCTGCCGCACCTGGTGCTGATGCTGCAGCCTTCATTGCAGCTGGTGGCTTCACCGTATCCGATCTGGAGCGTGTGGCATTCCAACCAGCACGAAGAGGCACCCTCCCCTGTTGACCTCGATACGGGTGCCGAGCATTGCGTGGTCGCCTGCGTCGCGGAACGCGTGGCGGTCTACAGGCTCGACGAACCCGATCATCGACTGCTGCGGCATTTGTGCGCGGGAATGTCGTTGACAGCCGCCAGCGAACATGTGGCGACGGAAGCCGCAACACTGGGCCGGTTGCTCGGCTGGGCCTTCGGCGAAGGGCTCGTCGTGCAGGTCGTCAGTCCATCCGCTCTGGATTCACGGCCACCAGCAGCCCCTCCTCCACGGCGCAACTGAGCTCGATCGGCTGGCAACAGACCTGGCAGTCCTCAACGTAGGTGCACGACCCCGCGCTCAGGTCGACCTGTGACTCGTAGCTTTCCCAGCAGTACGGGCACAGGACAGAGACAAACTCGGTCGTGAACCCGGTCGCGCGCGAGTTCTGGCCCGGCTCGCCGACCGGTTCATAGACCGGCTCGAGGCCATACAACTCGTCGATGATCGCTGCGTCGGTCCCCGACACGCGGCGAGTGACTTCGTTGAGCGGTGTCCGGCGGCGTGGCTTCAAGGCGCTTCCCGCACCAGGCGGTCGAGCCGATGCTGCGCGATGGCATGGTACCCCGGCCGTGCCAGCGCGTAGCTGCGCCGCGCGAACGCTGCGCCCTGCGGAGTCCGCAGCAGGTCTTCGTACAATGGCTCGATGAGCTTCAAGCGTCCGATGCCCGTCAGGTAACCTTCCAGCGCGGGTTCGATTCCCGGGTAACCGCTGGCCAGCGCCAACCGGAACCACGAGTGTGCGATCTCGGCATTCGGGGATGCGGTCAACTGGAAACGCCGGTCGAGTTCCTGCAACCGCGCAACGGGTTGTGGACGCGTCGCCCGGTTCAGGAATTGCAGCCACTCCTGCACGGTCCAGCCCGCGGTCTGCAGCGCATCAGTCGCGAGCGAACCCTGCTCCCAGCGCATGCGCTGCGCATCGACGCGCGCAAGCGTGTCGGACTGCACGAACTCGGCGTCGGCCGGCAGCCCGGCGTCATCGATCCAGCTCGCAAGAAACGCCGCGTCGATCCTGCCCGGATACTGTCGCATCAGGCCATCCTGCAGTTCGGCGACGAACTGCGGCGTGGTGACGCTCGTGAAGGCGTGGCGGTCGAACCATCCCTGCAGGAAGGCGTCGAGCTGGGGACGACCGAAACGGCGTTCCAGTTGATACAGGAACAGCGCGCCCTTCTCGTACGCCACGGCCGAACCGTCCTCGCCCTTGTGCAGCGACAGGTCGGGCGCCAGCACGCCTTGCCACGCTTCGTCGGGCTTCAGTTCCGCGAGCGCCAGGCGCAGGTCCTGCTGCCCGACGCCCCATTCCAGCCGTCCGCGCTCCTCCCCGTACACCGCCTCCATGATCCGGCGCTCGAAATAGGTGGTGAAGCCCTCGTTCAGCCAGCCGTCACGCCAGGTGGCGTTGGTCACGAGGTTGCCGGACCACGAATGGGCAAGTTCGTGCGCGAGTACCCCCACCAGCGATTTGTCACCGGCAATCACGGTGGGCGTCATGAACGTGAGTCGCGGATTCTCCATGCCGCCATAAGGAAACGACGGCGGCAACATCAGGACATCGTACCGACCCCAGCGGTACGGACCGTAGAGCGCTTCGGTCTTCGTCAGCATCGTTTCGACGTCTTCGAATTCCTTCGCGGCGGCGTCGACTCGCGACGGCTCGGCCCACACCCCGGTGCGCGGACCGATGGCACGGAAGTCGAGATCACCGACCGCCAAGGCCAGCAGGTACGACGGAATCGGCTGCGGCATGCGGAAACGGAAGGTCGTCTGGCCGCGGCGATTGCCCGCATCGCCTTCGGCCGCCATGACGGCCACCATGCCGGCGGGCACTCGTAGCGTGGCGGTGTACGTCGCGCGGATCCACGGCGTGTCCTGCAGCGGCGCCATCGATCGCGCATGCAGCGCCTGGGCCTGGCTGAACAGGAACGGGGACTGCTTGCCCGCCGTCTGCGACGGTTGCAGCCACTGCAGGCCGGAGGCCTGCGGCGTCGTCGCATACGCTATCCGGACGCGCACGGCATCCCGCGGCATGACAATTCGCAGCGCGCTGCCGAGTTCATCGTCACGACGGTCCAGCGCAAAGCGAGTCCTGCGGAAATCGTCACTGCCGGCCGGCGCCGTCTTGACCGACTCGATCTGCAGGTCGCGCGTGTCGAGCACCAGCTCGCCGCTGTCCGGATCGACGCGGTCGAGTTCGAGGGTTACGGTTCCCCGCAGCTCGCTCTTCTCGAAATCGACACCGAGGTCGAGATCGAAACTGCGCGTGACGAAGCCGAGCGGATCCGCGTGACTCCTGCTGTCAGGCCAGTTGCGCGGTGTGGTCAGGGTCGGCACGGAGGCAGGCAATGAGACCGCCGCCTGCGCGATCGGCGTCGAATGCGGGGCGGACTGGCAGCCGACGGCCAGCAGCGTGAGCGCGACCAGCGCGACCGGGCCTCGTAGCGCAGTCTTACTGGTCCGGGACAGGCGGCTCACGCCGCAGGATTCTGTCTGTTTCATTCGGCGGCTTTCTGCTGGAGTCAGCCCCGTTGGGCGAATGACACCAAGCATACGGATCGCCGGCGCCATGGGCGACCTGGATCCGGTGCGGGGCGACCGCCTGCGCGCCATTGCGGTCCGGTAGAATCGCCTCATGCCTACGGGGTTCTCACAGGTCCTGGCCTCCATCGAACCCGCTGCCGGCGCTGGTTTTTCTGTGACCGTACCCCCCGACTGGCTGCAGGGCCGCACCGTCTTCGGCGGCATGCAGATGGCGATGGGCGGTCGAGCCATGCGGGCCGTGCTGCCATTGCAGGCGGCGGCCATGCCCCTGCGCAGTGCGCAGATGACTTTCGTCGGCCCCTTGCTCGGCGGCGCACCGATCCGGATGAGGGCCGAAACGCTGCGCACGGGAAAATCGACCGTCCATGCCCGGTGCGACCTCATGCACGACGACGGCAAGGTAGCCTGCACGGTCGTCGGGATTTTTGGCGGACCGCGCGAATCACGGTTCGTGAAGGAAATGACGCGCCCGGAACCCGGCGTGTCCGCCGCCGACGCCGGCGGCTCTGTCATCGGGCCGCCCTTGTCACCCGCGTTCCTGCAGCACTTCGAAGTCCGCATTGCGCGAGGCGCGCCGCCGTATTCCGGGTACACGGAGCCGAGGTCGTTGATCTATGCGCGTCTGCGCGATCGGGAGTGCGGCTCGGAGGATGCGCTGCTCGCACTGGCGGACGTGATCCCGACGCCGGTGCTGTCGATGCTGACCGAGCCGACGACCGCGAGTTCGGTGAACTGGATGATCGAGGTACTGCGCGATCCGGCGTACCTCGACCTGCACGACTGGGTGCTGATCGACACGGATGTGCGCGCCGGTACGGCGGGATACCTGAGCCAGACATCTGTGCTGTACGGCGCCGACGGGCACGCGTACTCGGTCAGTCACCAGACCGTCGCGGTCTTCGGCTGACACCGCACGATGCCCCCGACTCACGGCGCGTTCGCCGAATTCTCACACACGTACGCGGCGCTGCCGGAGCGCTTCCACGCCCGGGTGCCGCCGACGCCGGTCGCGGCACCGGCGTTGATCGCATTCAACGACGACCTGGCGAGCGAGCTTGGGGTCGACCGAAGCCAATTGTCCGACGCGCAACTCGCGGCCATCTGTGCCGGCAATCGAGTGCCGGACGGTGCACTGCCGCTCGCCATGGCTTATGCGGGTCATCAGTTCGGCTCGTTCGTCCCGCAACTCGGCGACGGCCGGGCGCTGCTGATCGGCGAAGTGGTCGACGCGCAGGGAGAGCGCCGCGACCTGCAGTGGAAAGGCGCAGGCCCCACGCCGTTCTCGCGGCGCGGCGATGGCCGCGCGGCACTCGGACCCGTGCTGCGCGAGTACCTCGTGAGCGAAGCGATGCATGCACTCGGTTTGCCGACGACCCGCGCTTTGTCGGCAGCCACCACCGGCGAGCCCGTGCTGCGTGAAGGCGGCCCGCTGCCGGGCGGCGTGCTGATCCGCGTGGCGGCCAGCCACGTCCGCATCGGCACGTTCGAGTTCTTTGCCGCGCGCGGCGACGTGGACGGTGTCCGCGAGCTCGCCGAATACGCCATCGCGCGACACTACCCGCAGCTGCGCGACGACTCCGACCGCTATTTCGCCTTGCTCGAGGCGGTCGCCGAGCGACAGAGTTCGCTCGTCGCGCGCTGGATGCAGGCCGGCTTCATCCACGGCGTGATGAACACGGACAACGTGACCGTCTCGGGCGAGACGCTCGACTTCGGACCGTGCGCGTTCATGGACGAGTACGATCCGGCGACCGTCTACAGCTTCATCGACCGCCGCGGACGGTATGCGTACGGCAACCAGCCCGACAT
>JBAVJR010000194.1:0-4589 GCA_049687855.1 Steroidobacteraceae bacterium
ACTGCAAACGCCGCGGCGGCCGCCCTGTTCGGCGTGCCCGAGCAGGAGCTGATCGGTGTTGCGTTCAAGGACCTGATTGCGCCAGAGCACCTGGCGGCTTTCAGCCTCGAGCGGCTGCAGAAAGCACCCGGCGAGACGGTGATACGCACCCAGCGTGGCCAGACCATTCCGGTGTCGGTGCACATCTCGTCCCTCGGGCGCGAAGCCGCGGGCGGCAGCCGCGGCACGATCCTGGTGCTGCGCGACATCACGGAACGCAAGCGGGCCGAGCGGAGGATCCGCTACCTCGCGCGGTACGACACGCTCACGAAGATGCCGAACCGCATGCAGTTCCAGCACCAGCTGCACCAGGCGATCACGCGCAACACGCGGCAGGGGCGCGGACTCGTGCTGCTGTACATCGACATCGACAACTTCAAGGAAATCAACGACACCTTCGGCCACGACACGGGCGACCGCGTGCTCGAGACCATCAGCGAGCGTCTGACCCGGGCGCTGCCGCGCGAGTCGGTCGCCGGTCGCCTGGCCGGCGACGAATTCGCGGTGTTCGCCGAGGGCATCCACGGTGAACAGGCAGGCCACGAACAGGGCCACGATCTCGCGCGGCTCGTGCTCGGTGAGATCGCCAAGCCGGTGCACCTCCCCGGCCAGGAGATCGACGTAACGGCGAGCATCGGCGTGGCGCTGGTGCCCGAACACGCCGACAACGTCATCGACCTGATCCGCAATGCGGACGCGGCGATGTATCACGCCAAGCGCCAGGGCCGGAACTGCCACGTGTTCTACGTGCCCGAGATGAATGCCGCTGCCGTCGAGCGCCTGCTGCTGAAGAGCAAGCTGCGCCGCGCGCTCGAGCGCGACGAATTCGTGCTGCGCTACCAACCGAAGGTGGACCTCGCGAGCGGCGAGGTGGTGGGCTCCGAGGCCCTGCTGCGCTGGCGCCTGCCCGGACACGGCGAGATCGCGCCTTCGCAGTTCATCCCGCTGGCCGAGGAATCGCGGCTGATCCTCGACATCGGCGCCTGGGTGCTGAACCAGGTCTGCACCGACTATTCGGCCTGGCAGCAGCGCGTGAGCGATCCGGGCCGCGTTGCGATCAACCTGTCGTTGAAGGAACTGAGCCAGGCAAGCTTCATCCCGCGCTGCCGGTCGGTGTTCGAGCGGCACAACGTTCCCGCCTCCTGCGTCGAGCTCGAAATCACCGAGACGACACTCATGCTCGATGCGGAACGCACGCTGCCGCTGCTCGACGAGTTGCGCTCGATGGGCATCCACCTCTCGATCGACGATTTCGGCACGGGGTATTCCAGCCTCAGCGCCCTGCAGCAGTTCCCGATCAGCACGCTCAAGATCGACCGGTCGTTCGTGACCAACGCCGCGACCGATCCCGACGACGCCACCATCGTGCGCACGATCATCGAGATGGGGCGCAGCCTGGGACTGCAGGTCCTCGCGGAAGGAATCGAGACCGAGGAACAGCGGTACTTCCTGCTCCACAGCGGCTGCCAGATGGGCCAGGGCCGCTTGTTCGGCGACGCCATCTCGAGCGACGAGTTCCTGGAATTGCTGCTGCGGCAGGCGACCGGCGACCACCCGGTCCTGCAGGTGCAGGCCTGATACAGGGCTGATACAGGCCCTGGCCCGCGGCATCGGCTGCGTGAATCCAATCGCGCCGTGCCAGAGAATGGTCGGGGTATCGGCTCGCTTTGCCCGTCCCGATACCGCGAGTTTTCGCACCAGTCACCAGCCAGCCACCAGCCAGTCACCGCCCCCACCACGCATGTATTCGATCAAGGCCGTTGCGCAGGCCACGGGCCTGACCGTGGAGACCCTCCGGGCGTGGGAGCGGCGCTACGGCGTGGTCGTGCCGCAGCGGGACGACCTGGGCCGGCGCGTCTATCAACCGGAGGACGTCCTGCGGCTGCGTCGCCTGCGGGAAGCGACGGAGCGCGGGCATCCCATCGGCCGGCTGGTGCAGATGGACGAGCCGGGCCTCGTCGAACTGCTGCACCAGCCGGGCGCGGCAACGCCGCCCGTCGCAGCCCCCTCCGCGTTCGTCCAGCGCATCCTCGCAGGCGCCGAGCGCTACTCGTCTGCCTCATGTGAGCAGGCGCTGACCCTCGCCATCTCGCTGCTGTCGCCCGCACAGCTGATCGACGAGGTGCTCGAGCCGCTGCTGCGCGAAGTGGGCGAACGCTGGCATGCGGGCCAGTTCTCGATCGCGCAGGAGCGCATGGTGTCCGCCAGCGTGCGCAGGCACATCGGCCTGATCGTCGATACATATGACCGCACGGCCCGCCGGCAGCCGATCGTGTTCGCGACGCTGCCTGGCGAACGCCACGAACTCGGGCTGCTGATGTCGGCGATGATCTGCGCCAGCCACGGCTGCAAGGTGCACTACCTCGGGCCCGACCTGCCGGCCGCGGAGATCGCGCGCTACTCGCGCGAAGTCGACGCGGCGCTCGTCGCCATCAGCGTGGTCCTGCTCGAAAGCTTGCCTGCGCTCGCCTCGCAACTCGCGGTCATGCGCCAGGTGCTCGGGCCAGACGTGCCCGTATGGATCGGCGGGCAAGGCGCGCGGTGCATCGACCAGGCCACCCTGCCGCCCGGCTGCCTGGTCATCGCCGACCGCGCCGAACTCGAGCAGCGACTCGACATCCTGCCGCGCTGATCCCGGCCGGCGCGGCCCGCAACTACGGCGTGGCCGGCAACGCTGCAACCACGGCCTGCACACGCGCAACGATGTCGCTCACGACCTGCGCATTCGCGCGATCGAACGCGGCGACGACCGCACTCAACCGGTTCTCTGACGCGGGCACGGCGGCTTCGCTGACGAAGCTCGTGACGCGTGCGACTCGGCGCGAATCGACCAGGCTCACCTGCACTTGCACGTAAACCACCGGTGCCGCACCTGAGGACGCTGCGTCAGTGCCCGCTGTCACCACTTCGAATCGTCGCAGTTCCACGTCCAGCAGGAGTTCCGTCGGCACGCGAGCCGGGGCTGTCATGACACCGCCGCCGAACTGAGCCGTGGCGGCGAGCGCGCTTACGAGATTCTGCTGCAGCATCTGCGGGGCGGATTCGGCCCAGCGTGCAGCGGAGTAATAGTCGAAACGATTACCCGCGGAGAGCACGGCGATGCGATCCGTGTCGATCGCGGTCGCAGCACGCGGACGAGCGACCGCGATGGCGAGCCCGGAGGTCGATGAGGTTGCGCTGGCCGTGGGTGCTGCAGTCGAAGCCGCGAAACCGAGACGGAAAGTATCGGGTGCCTCGGCGTCGGACTGCAGCAGGTTTCCCGTACACCCTCCTAGCAGCAGCGCCATCGAAGACGCGCAGGCCAGCCACGGGGCCGGCCGAGTGTGAGCCATGGCCGTTGCAATCTTCATCGCGCAATCTCCACGCCGGCCGTCTTCGGCTCGAACAGAACACTCGACGGCCGCTCCCGCAGCGTGCGCGCTAGCTCGCGCACTTCGTTGCTTGCACTGCGGGCGTCGATCACGAGTTGCTGCAGTTCAGCGACGCTGGCGCCAGCGGCCTTGCCGAGCCCACCGTCGTTCTGGTTCAGCAGGCGATCAAGACCGTCGGCCGTGCGGGCAAGCTTGTCGGACGCAATGCGCGCGTTGGCGAGCGTTGCTTCGAGATCGGGCTGCATGTTGCCGAGCGTCTGGTTCAGGCGGTCGGTGAGCTCGAGCGTCGAGTTCGAGATTCCGCGCAGCTCGGTCGCCAGCGCGCGCGCCTCCGCCATGGTTTCCGGCAGGTCTCCCGCGGCCTTCTCGACGTGGGCGAGCGTCTGTCCGACCGAGCGCACGTTCTCGTCCGACAGCACCAGTGCGATGCGCGACAGCACTTCCGTGGCCTGCCCGAGGATTTCCGGCAAGCGCTCGATGGATGCCTCGATGCTGCTCTTGCGCGAGGGTATGACCGGGTACTGCGTTCCCCGCTGCAGTGCTCTCTCGCCGGATACATCCGGGTTCTGCTGCAGGTCGATGTAGAGCAGGCCGGTCAGGCCCAGCAGGCCGAGCTTCGCCAGTGTGCCGCCCGAAATCGGCGCACTGGAGTCGATGTCGGCGACGACCCTCACCTGGCCCGGATCGGCCTTGTCCACGCCGAGACGCGTCACGCGGCCGACGTCCACGCCGAGATAACGCACGGGGCTGCCCTTCGAAAGGCCGCTCACGGTGCCCTGGAAGTAGATCTCATAGGTCTGGTAATCGCGCTGGTCGCCACGTCCCGAATACCACCAGATGAACGCCACGGCTGCCGCCACGCAGGCGAGCGCGAACAGGGCGAGCGTCGCGTACTTCGCGTCACGCTCCACGGATTTCGCCCTCTCCGGCCGGGGTCATCAGGCGCCCGCGGGCGCCGTGAAAGTACTCACGGATCCACGGGTGCTCGTTCCGGACGATGCCGGGCAGCGTATCCACGATGACTTTGCCGTCGACGAGCACCGCGACACGATCACATGTCCGCGCAAGGGTGTCCAGATCGTGGGTCACCATCACCACCGTCAGGTTGAGCGTGCGGCGCAGGTAAAGGACCAGGTCGTCGAAGGCCGTGGCGGCGATCGGATCGAGGCCCGCGGTGGG
>JBAVJR010000195.1:0-17931 GCA_049687855.1 Steroidobacteraceae bacterium
GGTCTACACCGATGGCGAAATGACTGGTGATCATCGCCACGTCCTGGTTGTAGCGCGAGTCCGGGCGCAGTTCGGGCACGCCCTTGCCGAGGTCGCCGATGTGCAGGTGTCGCGCCTGCGAGATGCCGAACGCGAGTAGCGCGAGACCCACCAAGATAGGGATCCACGCGTACTGCTTTGTCGCGAGTCCTCCGAGCCGCTCCCAGAGCCAGTCGCCCGCGGTCTCCTTGCCGGCCAGTTTCGACGCCTGCTCCGGCGTGAACTTGTAGTACGACAGCAGGATCGGCAGCAGCATCTTGTTGGTGATGATCATCACCGTGACGCCGATCGTCGCCGTGAAGGCGAGCTCGCGCACGATCTCGATCTCGACGAACGCGATGACCATGAAGCCGAGCGCATTCGCGAGCAGCGCCATCGCCCCCGGGATGAACAGCTTCTGGAACGAATGCGTCGACGCGGTGATGCCGTCGGCGCCATGCAGCGTCTCGAGCCGCCAGGCGTTCGTCATCTGCACCGCGTGCGAGACGGCGATCGAGAAGATCAGGAACGGCACCAGGATCGACATCGGATCGAGGCCCAGCCCGAACACCGGCAGCAGGCCGAGCAGCCAGATGACGGGCACGATCGCGCAGATCAGCGCGAGCGCCGTGATCATCAGCGAGCCCGAGTACCAGTACAGCAGCAGCGCGGTGATCACGAACGCGATGCCGAAGAACACCAGCACGCCGGCCGCGCCTTTCGCGATGTCACCCACCGCCTTGGCGAAGCCGATGATGTGCACGCCGGTGTTCTCGTTCTCGTACTTCGCGCGGATCTGCTCGAGCTGGCCCGCAACGCGCTGCAGGTCGAGGCGCTCGCCCGTCTCCGGGTCGTTCTCCATGAGTGTCGCCACGACCATCGCCGAGGTCTGGTCGTTCGAGACCAGGCGCCCGACCCAGTCGGACTTGAGCAGGTTCTCCTGCACTTTCGCCATCTGTTCCGGGGTGCCCGCGAAGTCGGCGGACACCACGTTGCCGCCGCGGAAGCCATCCTCGACGACCTCGGTGTAGCGCACGTTCGAGGTGAAGAGCGAGGCCACGGAACTGCGCTCGACGCCGGGGATGTAGAAAACCTCCTCGGTGACCTTGCGCAGCGAGTCCATGAACTGCTTGTCGTAAATGGCCCCCTTCTTGTTCTGCAGCGCGACCAGCACCTTGTTGGCGCCGCCGAAGTCCGACCGGTACTCGAGGAAGGTCGCCATGTACGGGTGCTTCAGCGGGATCATCTTGGTGAACGCCGCCTGCACGCGCAGCTGGCTCGCCATCGCACCCAGCAGGATCGTGATCAGGATGAACAGGACCAGCAGCGGTTTGCGGTTGTGGAAGATCCAGTAGGAGATCTTGCCGACCCAGTCCGGCGTGAACTGCAGCTTCTCGATCTGAGCATCGTCGGCCCTTACGCCGGCTTTGAGGTCATGCGCCATGTTCATTGTCCTCGGGCGGTGCCGTCACCGGGTCTTGAGCCAGGCCGGGTCGAGCGGCGTGACGCCGCTTTCGCCCGCGAAGAGGATGCCGCCGCCGGGCTTTTCCACGAGCGCCGCAAAGCCCTTGCCGGGCTTGGCCGAGTGCAACACGAAACTCTGGCCGTTGTCGGCGCTTTCAGCGATCAGGCCGGAGTTGCCGACGAGCATCACGCGCCCGTCGGCGAGTTGCCGGCCCGCCATGAGGGACGTGGTCGTGCCGGTTTCGACTTTCTGCCAGGTCGTGCCGAGGTCGAGCGAGCGGTAGACGTTGCCGCGCATGCCGAACGCGAGGACGCTGCCGTCCTTCACCGCGAGTGCGCCGAAGTACGAACCCTCGTACGGCGAGGTCAGCGCCACCCAGGTGGCGCCGCCGTCGTCAGAACGCGCGAGCGTGCCGGACTCCGCCACCATCAGCAGCGACGTGCCGACGACGATGACCTGCGAGATGTGGCGCTCGAAGTCTTCCGTCAGCACGGTCGTGCGTTGCCAGGTCTTGCCCGCGTCCTGCGAATCGAAACAGAGGCCGAACGCACCGTAGGCGATGAAGTGATCGCCAGCGACGTGCGTGACGCCGAGCAGCGAATCCGGCCCGGCGTCATCCACGGTCACCTGCGACCAAGTGGCGCCGCCGTCCTCGGTACGCACGAACGAGCCGCCGTGACCCACGGCAACGCCCACCTTGGCGTCCTTGAACGCCACTCCCGTCAGGGTGCGGGTGACCGGGGTCGCAACTCCCTTCCACGTCTGGCCGCCATCGTCGGAGACGAGCGTGAAGCCGCGTTCACCGACCGCGGTAATGCGCTGGTCGACCTGCGTGATGTCGAGCAGCACGATCCGGTCGCTGCGGATGTCGACGACGACGCGTTTCGCTGGCGTCGGCTTGGCCGCCTCCGTCTCGTCCTCGCCGCGCGCAGTTGCCGCGAGGCACAGGCTCGCGCCCAACAGGGCGCAGGCAATTCCCGCCCGGTGTTTCATGCAACTTTCCCCCGCGGCGGGACTCCCCCTGCCGCAAAACGGCCGGCCCCGGCAGCGCCGGAGCCGGCCATCATCAGCTCATGCGAGGCATGGACGCCCCATGGATTCCCTGCCTATTTCGTGCCCAGGCGCCGCAGCGCATCGGGCTGGAATTCGGCCCACTTGCCCTTCTGGTTCCAATCCCACGGCGTCTTGATCTCGTTGTCCAGGCCCGAGAGATAGTAGCCACCGCTGTTCAAGTCGTGCCAGGTGTTGGCGCGGAAGTAGGGGATTTTCACGTCGTAGAACTGGATCATCGGATGCACGCCGATGCGCCAGAGCTGCTTGCGCGTGTCGTAGGCGTCTTCGTACACCACCGTCCACGAATCCTCGTCGAGGTAGAACACCCGCTTGCCGTAGATGTGCTTGCTGCCCGGCTTGAGGTTGGCCTCCACTTCCCAGACGCGGTGCAACTCGTAGCGCATCAGGTCGGAGTTGATCGTGTTCTTGCGGACGATGTTTTCCTTGTACTTGAGCTTCTTGTCGGCCAGCTTGTAGGCGTTGTAGGGGATGTAGATCTCCTTCTTGCCGATCAGCTTCCAGTCGTAGCGGTCCGGCGCTCCGTTCCACGCATCGAACTGGTCGGACGTGCGCATGCCCTCCGTGCCGTCCGTGAAGTTGTCGTATGCCAGGTCAGGGGCGCGGCGCACGCGGCGCTGGCCGGCGTTATAGATCCAGGCCGAGCGCGTCTGCTTCACCTGGTCGATCGGTTCGTGCACCAGGAACACCGTGCCCTCGAGCGTCGCGGGCGTAGTGAAGGCCGACTGGAATGCCAGCAGCAGGTTGTCCTGCGGCTGGTCCAGGCTGGTGTTGAAGATGCGGAACTCGTGGGCGCCGATCTTGTAGAAGTCGCCATTGGGCCGGACCGGGAAGCTGTTGTAGTCGCGGACCACCCCGGCCCCGAGGTAACGCTGCTGGTGGTTGTGGATGGCCTCGACGCCGCTCTTCGGGATCGGGAACGGCACGTCCGCGCGGCCGCCGGTGATACCAAAGCCCGCGAGTTCCAGCTTCGGCGCGTTGTTCTTGACGTCGGCATACACCGAGTCCGGATAGCAGGCTGTCCGGCGCGTCTCGTAGACCGGCATCTTGAAGTTGTCGTACTTCGCGAGCAGCGCGAGCGTGCCGGGCGTCAGCTTGTCCTTGTACTGCGCGGCGTTAGCCTTGGTGATGACGAATTTCGGCTTGTCGTTCGCGAACGGGTCCACGTAACCCTTGGCCGATGTCCAGCCTGCGGGCGGCGAGCAGAGCCCACCGGTCCAAGCCGGGATGGTCCCGTCCTTGTTGCCCGCCTTCTCGGCGCCCATCGGCGTGAGGTCCGCGCCGAGTCGCGCAGCTTCGGCGGCCGAGAGCTTCGCATACGCCGGCAGCGCCGTGCCCAGCAGACCTGCCAACGCCATCGCGGTGGCGAGGATCCTGTTCAAAGTCTTCATCTGGTTCGTCTCCTGGATCCGGTTAGAAGGTCACGCTGACGGCGGCCGAGTAGTAGTCGCGATCGAACAGCGGATCGAAGTTGTCGTTGTCGTAACTCACGTAGTTGACGTCGAGCACGTACTTCTTGTTGTAGTTGAACTTCAGCCCGAGTCCGAGCGTCATGCGGTCCTCGATGAAGGTCGGGTCCATCGAGATGCCTTCGACGTCGTGCGCCCAGAACACGCTCGGGGTGACGGTCACGCCGCTGTCCATGACGTTGTTGTAGTCCGCCGAGACACGCAGGCGGTAACCCCACGCCACGTCCGTCACGAAGCCGTCGTTGCGGCAGCCGTTCGGTTGCGCGTTGTAGAAACGATTGGCCGCCGGAACCGGCAGTCCCGAATACGTCGGGGAACAGAAGTCGCCCGCAGTCGCAAAGGCGAGGTCATCCAGGCCTGAAGGCGAGGTTGGATCGAGGGCATAATCCGGGCCCGAGGCCGTGCCAAACATGAAGCCACGGCCGTAGCGGATGCCGCCCTTGGTGTAGTCGGGCACGTTGTTCCACTGCGAACCGATCTCGCCGACGACGAGCAGGCTCTCAGCGCCGAGGACGTTGCTGAAGGTCTTGACCGCGTTGACCTGGAACTGGGTCTTGTTGAACCGGTCGTGGCCGATCAGGTAGGCGCCCTCGCTCTGCGCCTGGATCTCGCGCGCGCGTTCCCGGTATGGCCCGATGCCGAAAATACCCGCGCCGATCAGGTCGTTGCCGTTGGCCATGACCGGCACGTCGACCTGGTAGCTCAGTTCCGCGGATGCGGACCAACTCAGGATGTTGGTCGCGGCGCTGATGCCGTAGATCTGGATGTCTTCGGGGTATTCCCAGAAGCCCTTGCCCGACTCCAGGTTGGTCGGGAGGCCCACGGCGGCTAGATAGCCTTCAACGGCGGCCTCGGCGCCCGGCATCAGGCCGCGCAGACGGCTCGACGTCCAATAGTTGCCGTAGGCGTCGGAGCCGATCAGGTTCGCAGCCCGCAACGCAGCCTGCTGGGCAGCCGGCAGGTCTTTCCAGTTGGTGCCGGTGATGCTCGCGGCCATCGGCAGGCGGCTGTGGATGTTCATGGCGTACAGGCCGATTTCCGTGTCGATCTTATCGACCGGGAAGCGGAAAGCGAGGCCGAACTGGCCGGAGTCGCTCGGCTCGCGGCCCTGGATGGCCGGGACGTATAAGCCCGCGGCTCCCTGCAGGAACGGCTGCGAGCCCAGCTGCGGCACGATGGGCGACACCGTGCCAGGCAGCGGAGCCCCTAATTGGCCGGTGACGACTGTGATGCTGTTGCACGAACCCGGGTCGGCTCCGATCAGCGTGCTGGTCGCCGAAAAGTACGTGCCGCAAGCGTCCACCGACGTGTTGTTCCACTTCAGCTGGTAGAAGGCCTCGATCGAGCCGAAGTCGAAACCCCAGTTCGCGTAGACGGCCCAGACCGGCAGCAGGATTTCCTTGAGTTCTGCGCCTGCACGGCGGGCGGCCGGGACGTCGATCGGATTGATCTGGTTGACGCCCTGGATGAAGATGCTTTCGCCCCAGTTGATCACCTGGTTGCCCAGGCGCAGCTGCAGGTCCGTGTTGCCGACGGCGAACGAGCCATAGACGTACGCGTCCAACAGATAGAAGTTCTCGAACTGTTGTTCCGCCTCGAAGCCCCGGTCGCTCAACTTGCCCTTGGGCCACAGGTTCTGTCCGACCGGTGACAATGGCAGGCAGGCCGCGCCGGGCGGCGTCGCTGCCGTGCAGATGCTGTAACCGGGAATGGGGCCGAGCCTGGGGCGTACACCGTTGAAATTGTTTGCCTGGCTCCCGACGAGCACGTTTTCCTGGTTCAGCGCCTGGTCATACCAGTACTTGGCCCGCAGCAGGGCGCCGAAGCGGCCCTTCTTGTATTCGAGGTCGGTGATGACCCTGAACGGCGTCGAGAACCGGTCGTTCTTGGCGTAGTTCAGGTTGCCGTCGCCCGCGGCGTGATTGCCCGCCAGGCCATCCTTGGGACCCACGGGCGTGCCCGGGAGCAGCGGACTCGAGTACTTGCCGATGAGTGAACCGTCCGCTCGCGTAAAGAGCTGCTCGCTCGGATCCTCGGCGCGCCAGCTCGACCCCACCGATACAGTGGTGTTCCAGTTCAGCTTGCCGCCATTCTCGAACTCGAATTCGATCGCGGCGGCGCTGCCGGCATAGGAAGCCAGCACCGTGCCGATCACTGCGGCCAGCATCGTGCTGCGGCGATCCCGATTCATCGTTTCACTCGTCATTAGAAATCCCCCAGTTACCTGTGAGTTCATTCGGTTGCAGATTCTCTCGGGAGCCCCTGTCCGGTCCCGCACGCCTGACCAAGGCTAGTCCTGCCCTGCCACGGTCACAGTCGTGAGTATCCGAAATACCACTATCTAAAAACCCCGTCCCGCAAGGTTGCCAGTGCCTCGGCCACATGACAACCGCAGTAACCGTTGCGTTATTGCCATGCAGCATGCCGCCTGGCTTGGAATTGGACGTCGACATCCGTATCTGCGAGCCACCTACGGGGGGTCGAGCCCGACGCACGCCGTGACGATCCGGCGACGGCAGACAGGAAAAGGCTGTCCGTCCCGGACAATTGCCGCATTCGATGTCTACCCCGACCCGCCTGCAAGATACTGCGCCCCCGCCGTCCCGTCCACGTCGATCGCGTCACCTCGCCGGGCATTTCGACCGGGCCGACGCCTTGGGATTGCGGACCGGCGCGGGCGGTGCGCGCAGGAAGAACCGGATGCACTCGTCGGCGAGCGCCTGGACGTCGAGCGCCCCGCGCGGGTCGTACCAGCGCGCGATCCAGTTCAGCGCGCCAAAGAGCAGCAGCGCGTCGATGCGTGTCGTGCCGGGCCAGTCACCGGCTGCCCGCAGTTGCGCCAAGGCTCCTGCCCAGACCGCCTCGTAGCGCTTCAGCAGCACGGACACCCTGCGCCGGGCCGCGGGCTCGAGCGAGCGCCATTCGTACAGCACGACGGGGATGAAATCCTGGCCCGCGCCGAGCAGCGTGTCGAGGTGCGTGCGCACGAGTCGGTCGAACTGCTGCCGCGGCGGCAGGCCCAGCGCGGCGATCGCTTCGATGCGCGCCAGCGCGTCGACCAGGCCTTCCTTCATCACCGCTTCGAGAATGTCGTGCTTGGTGGCGAAGTGGTACACCCAGCTGCCCGATTGCATGCCGGTCGCCTGCGCGATGTCGCGCACCGACGTGCCGTCATAGCCTCGTTCGCGGAACAGGCGCGCGGACGCGCGCAACAGCTGCTGGCGACGACTGAAGTCGACGTCGGTCGCCTTGCGCTTGCGCGAGGCCCTGGGCTGCGGGGCAGCGTTCACCAGCCGAGCTGGCGCGCGGCCAGGTCCTTCATGATTTCCTCCGCGCCGCCGCCGATCATGTTGACCTTCACTTCGCGATAGATGCGCTCGGACTTGGTGCCGCGCATGTAACCCATGCCGCCGAGCGTCTGCACCGCCGCGTCGGCGCAGAACTGCATCGTGCGCGTCGCCGTGTTCTTGGCCATGCAGACGGACGCGACGACTCCCGGATCCGCACTGCCCTCGTGGCCGAGCCGCCAGGCCACGTCCTCGAGCAGCGCCCGTGCCGATTCGATCTGCGCGAGCATGTCGACGAAGCGGTGGCGGACCACCTGGTGGTCGATCAGGCGCTGTCCGAAGGTGCGCCGCTGCCGCGCCCACTCGAGTGCCTCGCCGTAGCACGCCCACGCGAAGCCCAGCGACAGGGCGGCCATCGAGAAGCGCTCGGCCGTGAAATTCTGCATGATCGCCCGAAAGCCCTCGCCTTCCGCCCCGAGCAGGTTCCCCGCCGGCACGCGGACGTCGTCGAAGCGCAGGTGCGCCGTATCGGACGCCCACCACCCCATCTTCTGCAGTGGAGTCCGCGTGAAGCCAGCCGCATCGCGCTCGATCACCAGCAGCGAGATGCCACGCGCGCCTTTGGCAGCGGGGTCCGTGCGCACCGCCACCGTGTAGACGTCGGCACGCATGCCCGAGGTGATGAACGTCTTTTCGCCGTTGACCACGTAGCAATCGCCCTCGCGCCGCGCCGTCGTCTGCAGCGCAGCCACGTCGGAGCCGCCGGACGGTTCCGTGATGGCGAGTGCCGCGATCCATTCGCCCGCCAGGATGCGGGGCAGCGTGTGGCGCTGCAGGTCGGGCGAACCGAGCGCTGCGATCGGCGGCGCGGCGATCGAATGCGACATCAGCGAAGCCAGCACCCCGCCGGAGCCGCACTGCGCCAGTTCGACGCAGGAGACCAGCGTGTGCAGGAAATCGGTGTCGGGCACGCCGCCGAATTCTTCCGGCAAGCGCAGCCCGAACAGGCCCGCCTGCGCCGCGCGCAGGTACAGGTCGCGCGGGAATCCGCCCGCCTCGTCCCAGGCCGTCACGTGCGGCTCGAGTTCGCGGGCCACGAAGCGACGGACCGTGTCCCGGAATGCGACGTGTTCCGGCGTCAGGCGGGCAGGATCGAGGCGCAGGGGTTCCACGCCACGATCCTAGGGCCGCCTCTTTATTCAAGCAAGCGCTTGCTCTACGATCGGCGGATCGGGTCGCCAAGGTGCGAGGCATGCCGGTCTTCAAATCGTCCCTGGACATGGCGGGCGCCGCCTGCGCGGAAAACCGTGCGCACATGCTGGCGCTGATCGCGCGTCACGACGAATTGCGCGACCGCACGGCGGCAGCGTCGGGTCGCGCGGGGCCCAGGTTCGCCAAGCGCGGCCAGCTGCTGCCACGGGAGCGGCTGGGCCTGCTGCTGGACGCAGGGGCGCCCTACCTCGAACTCTCAGCCTGCGCGGGTTACCTGCTGGACAACCCCGATCCCGGGAAGTCGACACCGGGCGGCGGGTTGCTCGCGGGCATCGGGCAGGTCAGCGGCGCACGCTGCGTGGTCCTGGTCGACGATTCCGGCATCGAGGCCGGCGCCCTGCAACCCATGGGACTCGAAAAATTCCAGCGCGCCCAACAGCTTGCGCTCGAGAACAGGTTGCCGTTCGTGCACCTGGTCGAGTCCGCCGGCGCCAACCTGCTGCGCTACCGCGTCGAGGACTTCATTTTCGGCGGTTCGCATTACGCCCGTCTCGCACGACTGTCGGCAGCAGGCATTCCCGTGCTGACGATCGTGCATGGCAGCGCCACCGCCGGCGGCGCCTACATGCCCGGCATGTCGGACTTCGTCGTCATGGTGCGGGACCGCGCGCGCGCTTTCCTCGCGGGCCCGCCGCTGCTCAAGGCGGCGACCGGTGAAATCGCAACGGAGGAAGAACTCGGCGGCGCGTTGATGCATGCCACTGTCTCGGGGCTCGCCGAATACCTCGCCGAGGACGACGCCGATGCGATCCGCGCGCTGCGCGAGCACCTGCGACGCCTCGCGTGGCATCGGCACGAATCGCCGCTGCCCGCGGCAATGGAGCCGCGCTTTGCGGCCGGCGAACTGCTGGGCGTCATGCCCGTCGACGGCCGCAAGCCCGTCGACATGCGCGAGATCATCGCCCGCCTCTGCGACGACTCCGACTTCATGGAATTCCAGCCCACCTACGGCCCGGCCACCGTCTGCGTGCATGCGTCGATCGGCGGGTTTGCCGTCGGCATCCTGACCAACAACGGCCCGCTCGATCCTGCTGGCTCGAGCAAGGCGACGCATTTCATCCAGCAGTGCTGCCAGTCCGGGCTGCCGCTCGTCTACCTGCAGAACACGACCGGCTACATCGTCGGCAAGGAGTCCGAGCGCGCGGGGATGATCAAGCACGGCTCGAAGATGATCCAGGCCGTTGCGAACGCGACCGTGCCGCAGGTGACGATCCAGTGTGGGGCGTCCTACGGCGCCGGCAACTACGGCATGTGCGGCCGCGGCTTCGCACCGCGTTTCCTGTTTTCGTGGCCGAATGCGCGCACCGCCGTCATGGGCGCCGAGCAGGCGGCAGAAACGATGGCGATCGTGATGGAGGCTTCGGCCCGCGACCGCGGGCTCGAGCCCGACCGCGCCCAGATCGACGGCATGCGGGCGAAGATCGTCGAGACGTTCGACCGGCAGACGTCGTCGTTCTACACCTCCGGCCGGCTGCTCGACGACGGCATCATCGACCCGCGCGACACCCGCGCGGTACTGACGCAGGTGCTGCAACTCTTCCGGCGTGCGGACGGCCTGCAGCTGCGCCCGCTCACCTTCGGCGTCGCCCGACCCTGATTCCGAGGTTCACATGCTGTTCACGCACGAGCACGCCGAGCTGCGCCGCACCGTCGAGCGGTTCTGCCGCGAAGAGATCAATCCGCACGTCGATGCCTGGGAGGACGCCGGCGCGTTTCCCGCGCACGAAGTCTTTCGCAAGCTCGGGCACCTTGGCCTGCTCGGGCTGACCAAGCCCGAGGCCGTCGGCGGCGCTGCGCTCGATTACAGCTATGCCGTGGTGCTGGCCGAAGCGCTCGGCGCCTGCACGTGTGGTGGCGTGCCGCTCGCGATCGGCGTGCAGACGGACATGGCGACGCCCGCGCTCGCGCGCATCGGCAGCCCCGAACTGCAGCGTGAATTCCTGCTGCCCGCGGTGGCCGGCGAGATGGTCGCCTGCATCGGCGTCTCCGAACCGGGCGCCGGGTCGGATGTCGCTGCGATCCGCACGACGGCCCGCAAGGACGGCGGCGACTATGTCATCGACGGTGGCAAGCTCTGGATCACCAATGGCGCGCAGGCCGACTGGATGTGCTGCCTCGCGAATACGTCGGAAGGCAGCCCGCACCGCAACAAGTCGCTGATCGTCGTGCCGATGAAGACACCCGGCGTCACGGTGGCACGCAGGATCCGCAAGCTCGGCATGCACTCCTCCGACACCGCGCAGATTCACCTCGACGACGTGCGCGTGCCGCAGCGCTACCGCATCGGCGACGAGGGCATGGGTTTCACCTACCAGATGCAGCAGTTCCAGGAGGAACGGTTGTGGGGCGCCGCCAATGCGCTGGGCGGGCTCGATCACGCCATCGCCGACACCATCGAGTACACGCGCAGCCGCCAGATTTTCGGCCGCAGCGTGCTCGACCACCAGGTCGTGCACTACACGCTGGCCGAACTGCAGACCGAGGTCGAGGCGTTGCGCGCGCTCGTGTACCGCGCCACGGAACTCTTCGTCGCCGGGCAGGACGTCACTCAACTCGCGTCGATGGCCAAGCTCAAGGCCGGCCGGCTGTCGCGCGAAGTCGCGGACAAGTGCCTGCAGTTCTGGGGCGGCATGGGGTACACGTGGGAGAACCGCGTGTCGCGCCTGCTCCGTGACGGGCGCCTGGGATCCATCGGCGGCGGCGCCGACGAAGTGATGCTCTCGATCATCTGCAAGCTCAACGGCACGCTGTCGAGGCCGGGCGCATGAGCCTGTCGGGTGACACACTGGTGCAGGTCGAGCGCCGCGGTGCGTTCTGGTTCGCGCGACTGAACCGGCCCGACAAGCGCAACGCGCTCTCCGAACCGTTGATGGGAGAACTGCTGGCGTTGTGCGATCGCGTCGCAGCGGACGCCGACGCACGCGCGCTCGTGCTGTGGGGAGCCGGCGGCAGCTTCTGTGCGGGCGCGGACTTCGGTGGCTTCCTGCAGCTGATGGACGCGCCGGCGCCTGCTGGCCCCGATCCGATCACCGCGCACAACCGCAGGTTCGGCACGATGCTCGAACGCCTGGCCACGCTGCCGGTCCCCACGCTCGGAGTCGTTCGTGGCGCGGTCATGGGCGGCGGCGTCGGTCTCGCGTCCGTACTCGATCGCGTCATTGCGACGGACGACGCGGTGTTCGCCATGCCCGAGGTCACGCTCGGAGTCGCACCGGCGCAGATCGCACCCTTCGTCGCGCGGCGCGTCGGTGCTGCACGAGCTCGCTGGCTGATGCTGGCGGCTGCACGCCTCGATGCAGACGCGGCACGCGCCGACGGGTTCGTCGACGTCGTGGTATCCATGGCCGACTTGAAGAACACTGTCGCGGCCGAACTCGGCTTGCTGGCGCTGACCGAACCCACCGCGCTGCGCGCAACCAAACGCCTGACGCTGCGCAACCTTGAAGCGCCTCTCGAGGCCGCGCTCGATGCGGCAGCCCGGGATTTCGCTGCATTGCTGCGCGCCGGAGCCGCGCGCGAAGGGATCGCCGCCAGTCGCGAGCGTCGTCGACCTGCATGGCATACCGAAGTGCCGGCCTTGCCGGAGTTCGACTGATGACTGTGCACCGCCTGCTCATCGCCAACCGCGGTGAGATCGTCACGCGCATCGCGCGCACTGCGCAACGGATGGGGATTGCGACCGTCGCCGTGCATTCCGACGCCGACCGGGCCAGCGTGCACGTTGCAGCGTGCGACGACGCGGTTGCGCTCGGCGGCCTCGCCGCAGCGGACAGCTACCTGCGCGTCGACAAACTTCTCGAGGCTGCACGCTCGTCGGGAGCAGATGCGATTCATCCCGGTTACGGCTTTCTCTCCGAGAACGCCGAGTTCGCCGCCGCAGTCACCGCCGCCGGTCTCGTCTTCGTCGGCCCGCCGCCCGCGGCGATCGCAGCGATGGGCGACAAGGCTCGAGCGCGGCAGCGAATGGCCGCCGCCGGCATCGCTGTCGTGCCGGGCTACGACGGCGAGGACCAGGATCCCGCCATCCTCCAGCACGAAGCGGACCGTATCGGCTACCCGGTGATGGTGAAGGCCGCCGCTGGCGGTGGCGGTCGCGGCATGCGACTGGTGCAGAGCGCCACCGACCTGCCGGACGCCCTCCGCTCCGCGACTGCGGAAGCAGCCAAGTCCTTCGGCGACGGCCGGCTGATCCTCGAACGTGCCGTGGTCGAACCGCGTCACGTCGAGATCCAGGTGTTTGCGGATTCCCACGGCAATGTCCTGCACCTCGGCGAACGCGACTGCTCCGTGCAACGCAGGCACCAGAAGATCATCGAAGAATCGCCCTCGCCTGCCGTGAACGCTGAGCTGCGCGTGCGCATGGGAGCGGCTGCGGTCGCCGTCGCGCGCGAAATCGGTTACGTCGGCGCAGGCACGGTCGAGTTCCTGCTCGATCGCGCCGGTCACTTCTATTTCATGGAAATGAACACGCGACTGCAGGTCGAACACCCGGTGACCGAATGCGTCACTGGCCTCGATCTGGTCGAATGGCAACTGCGCGTGGCGCGCGGCGAACCGCTGCCGCTGCGGCAGGACGAAGTTCAGCTGAGCGGCCACGCGATCGAAGTCCGGTTGTGCGCCGAGTCCCCCACGGACGACTTCCTGCCCGGCAGCGGCACGATCGTGGACTGGTCGGTCCCCTCGGCCGTGCGCTGCGATCATGCGTTGCGCGCAGGCGCAGAAATTCCAGCATGGTACGACTCGATGGTCGCCAAGCTGATCGCGCATGCGCCGACACGCGAGCAGTGTATCGATCAGCTTGTTGCGGCGGTCGATCGAACCGTGCTGCTCGGCGTGCAGAGCAATCGTGCGTTTCTCGGCCGGCTGCTGCGGCACGAAAGCTTTCGAGCCGGTCACGACGTGTCCACGGCTTTCATCGCGCGGCATTTCAGCGCAGCTGCATCCCGCCAGCCACAACCCGACGCGAAGTTGTGGGCATTGGCCGCATGGATCTCCGTCGCCGGCGCGCCGGAAGCGGAATGCACGCCGACGGCGTGGCGGAACTGGAGTACGGGCCGGCCCTTGCCACAACCATGGCGGCTACGCTGGCAGGCGCCCGCGGCATTCGCGGATGCAATCCGGGACTTGCACGGCCTCGTGTACCTGACGCCCTGCAGCGCGCGGGTGGAATACGCCGCGGGGCAGCTCCAGCTGCAAGCCGCCCCGGTCGCGGCCGGAGTGCATGCGAAGGCCATCATCGACGGCGAGCACGTCGACTACCGTTACGCGTGGTCGGGCTCGATGCTGTGGCTGCACACGCCGCAAGGCGATCACGCCTTCGATTGCCGGCGGCGAGAACCCGCCCGCTCGAGCGAGTCGGATGGCGCGTCCGCGATGGAAGTGCGCGCGGCCATCAACGGCCGGGTGGTCGACGTTGCTGCAGTGACTGGCATGACGGTCGCCAAAGGCGATCGACTAGTCGTGCTCGAGGCGATGAAGATGGAACATGAAATCCGCGCTGCACGGGCGGGCCGGATCGCGGACGTTGGCATCAAGGCGGGCGACCAGGTCGTCCCGGGCCAGGTGCTCGTCCGTTACGAGGGAGAGACCGCATGACCGCCAAGGTCGTCGTGACCTGTGCCCTGACGGGCGTGCTCACGGATCCCGCGCAGCACAACGTGCCGGTGACACCGGAACAGATGGCGCGCGAAGCACGCGCCGCCTACGACGCGGGCGCCAGTGTCGTGCACGTTCACTTCCGGCAGCAGGGCGAGGGCAAGGGTCACCTGCCCTGCTGGGATCCGGCTGTCGCCGCCGAGATCGCCCAGGCGATCCGCGCAGCCTGTCCGGGAATCATCTTCAACCAGTCCACCGGCATCGTCGGTCCGGACATCTCGGGTCCGGTCGCCTGCATCCGCGCCGTGCGGCCCGAGATTGCGGCCGCCAACGCGGGTTCGCTGAATTACCTGAAGGTGCGCGGCAACGGTCGCTGGGCCTGGCCGCCGATGCTCTTCGACAACCCGGTGGAGAAAGTCGCGGCCTTCCTGCAGGTGATGCGGGAGACCGAGGCGTTGCCCGAATTCGAGTGCTTCGACGTCGGCATCGTGCGCAGTGTCGAGATGTTCGTGCGCTCAGGCCTGTATGCCGGCCACCCCGACGTGAACTTCGTCATGGGCGTCGAGTCGGGCATGCCGGCCGACCCCGCATTGCTGCCGATCCTGATCGGGCTGCTGCCCGCCGACGCGACCTGGCAGGTAACCGCCATCGGCCGCGAGAACGTCTGGCCGCTGCATCTTCGAACGGCGGAGCTCGGGGGCAACCTGCGCACCGGGCTCGAGGACACTTTCTATCTGCCGGACGGACGCAAAGCGCGCAGCAATGGCGAACTGATCGACGCCATCGTCGGCTTGGCGCGCGCAGCAGGACGCGAGTGCGCGACACCGGCTGAAGCGCGCAAGATGCTGCATCTCGCTGCCTGATCGCGACGGGCAGCGACTGAGGGGAGGTTCGATGCGCAAGGGCCTGTTGATTGCAGGGGCCGTCATTGCGGCAGCGGTGGTCTACCTGCTCGCGTGGCCCGTCCCAGTCGAGCCCGTGGCCTGGAATGCGCCGAAGGCGGCCGGCTATGTCGGGGCGCACGCGCGCAACGAGCGTCTCGCGCAGCTGCAGCTGGTCCGGGTGACCCCCCAGGTCGGGCCCGAGCACATCGTTTTCGGTCCGGACGGCAAGCTGTACACGGCAATGCTGTCGGGTGCCGTGCTGAGAATGAATGCCGATGGCAGTTCGATCGAGACCGTGGCCAATACGGGTGGCCGGCCGCTCGGCCTCGACTTCGACGCGAATGGCCGACTTATCATTGCCGACGCGCTGCGCGGCCTGCTGGCACTGGAAACCGACGGCACCGTTCGTGTGCTGACCGACAGCGTGGGCGGCGATCCCATTCGCTACGCCGATGCCGTGATGGTCGCCGCGGACGGCCGGCTGGTGTTCACCGATGCCTCGCAGCGCATGTCGCCGCAGCAATACGGCACGTTCGACGCGGCGCTGTTCGACATCATCGAGCAATCGTGCACCGGCCGCGTGCTCGAATTCGATCCTGCGACGGGGTCGACTCGCATCGTCGCCACCGGTCTCTGCTTTCCGAATGGCGTCGCACTGACCGCCGACGAGCGGTCACTGCTCGTCGCGGAAACCGGCACGTATCGCGTGCTCAAGATCGACCGCGGTTCGAATGCGATCGATGCGGGCAAGGCATTGCGCGATCAGGCCGCAGGTGTCGCCGTGCTGCTCGATAACCTGCCCGGCTTCCCGGACAACGTCACGCGCGGCGCGGACGGACGTTTCTGGACGGGCTTCACCAAGCCGCGCAGCGCTGCGATCGACAGCATGTCGGGCAAGCCGTGGCTGCGCTCCCTCACGCTGCGGCTGCCGAAGGTGCTGTGGCCGGTGCCGGCCGCGTACGGCCACGTCATCGCTTTCGACGAGCAGGGTCACGTGCGGCTCGACCTGCAGGATCCATCGGGGCAACTGCCCGAGACGAGCGGCGCGACCGAGCACGACGGCGTGCTCTACGTGCAGAGCCTGCATGCCGACACCTTCGGCGTGCTGCCGCTCAAGGACGTGGGAGTGACGCCCCGATCTCCCTGACGGCTTGCACGAGCACGGGCAGGTCGGCGCTCGTCGTCCGGTAATTGACGATCGCGGCGCGCAGGCAGTAACGGCCGTGCAGCGTCGTATAGGACGGCGCCGCAATCCCGCTCTCGTGCAGGCGGATCAGCAATTCCTCGTTCAGCGCGTTGAGCTGCTCGTCGCCCAGTCCGCCCGGGTTGTAGCGGAAGCAGACGATGTTGGTCGCGACGGGCACCAGCAGTTCGAGGTTGGGCTCCGCTTGCACCAGGCCGGCGAGTTCGTGCGCCTGCGCGATGTTGCGGTCGATCAGCCGGCCGAAGCGATCGAGCCCGTGTTCCTTGATCGAAAGCCACACCTTCAGCGCGCGAAAGCCGCGCGAAAGCTGCAGCCCGTATTCACTGAACCAGAGCGCGCCGCTCGCGAGCCCGCGCTCGGTGCGTTCGAGGTATTCGGGGGTCAGGGCAAATGCCTCGCGATGCGCCTTGCGATCGCGCACCAGCACGCACGCCGCTTCGAACGGCACGTGCAGCCACTTGTTCAGGTCGAGCGTGACGGAATCCGCGCGTTCCATGCCGCGCACCAGGTGACGGTGCCGTGGCGCCAGCGCGAGCAGCGCGCCGATCGCGCCGTCGACGTGGAACCAGAGCTGCTCGCGTGCGCAGAGCGTGGCGAGCGCGTCGAGGTCGTCCGTCGCGCCGGTGTTGATCGTAGCCGCGTTGCCGATGACGCAGAACGGTTGCCGGCCTGCGGCACGGTCCTCTGCGATCATGCGCTCGAGCGCGCCGACGTCGATTTCGAAATCGGCGTTGACCGGCACCTTGCGTAGCGAACGCGCACCGAGGCCAAGGGACTCGATCGCTTTCTGCACGCAGCTGTGCACCTCGACCGACGCATAGGTAATGAGCGGGCGCGGAATGGCCGCGACGCCCTCGGCACGGACATCGACACCGGCGCGGGAATTACGCGCGACGGCGAGGCCGACGAAGTTCGCCATGGACCCGCCGCTGACGAGCAGGCCACTCGCTTGCGCGGGGAAACCCACGATCTCCTTGCACCAGTCGACCACCTGCGCCTCGACGTGGTTCGGCACGTGGTTGCCGCCCCCCATGTTGGGGTTGAGCACGGCCGCCAGGAAATCGCCCACGGCCGCGAAGGGGGTGCCGTTACCCATGAACCAGGACCAGAAACGCGGATGCGTGTTGCCCATCGCATAGGGCATCACGAGTTCCTTGAACTCCCCGTAGGCGGCCTCGGCGCCCTGCGGCAGCCTGGGTGCGGGCTGGCGCAGCCGCGCGACGACCGCCTCGGGCACCGGCTGCCACACGGGACGGTCACGGGCGCGCTGCAGGTAGTCGAAACCATCGTCGATCGCCTGGTGCGCCAGGCGGCGCAAAGCCTCCCAGTCGGCCGGGTCGAGCGATTCATCGACGGGGGGATTGTTCATCGGCTGGGCTCTGCCTGGCGGTGCGGAGGGTCCGCCCGGGCGCAGCCTACTACGGGCCATCGCCCGTGCCAGCCGGAGGGTGGCGGGTCAGGTCAGCGTGATGCTGCCATGGTGCAGGGCATGGGCGAGGATCAGGAAAGCGGTGGCGGTAGCGGCGGCCAGCCAGAACGCCAGTGCCCAGGGAAACGTGCCAGTGAGTTTTTCCATACGACCTCCTGCAAGGATCGCGAGGTCGGAGTCGGTGCTGCCCCGCTGGAGGGGGGAGGGGTCGGGCGAGGTGGCGGGCCGACTCACGAC
>JBAVJR010000196.1:0-4415 GCA_049687855.1 Steroidobacteraceae bacterium
TTCTCACCCTGTGCGATCACGCCGGATGAGCTCGGCGCGGCCTGGCAGGGCAACAAGGTGCACCTGCCGCTGGTGTCGCACATCAACGGCAGGCCGTTCGGCCGGCCGAACGCCGGCGCCGACATGACGTTCGATTTCGCGCATCTCATCGAGCACGTGACCCGGACGCGTCGGCTCGGCGCCGGGGCGGTGATCGGTTCGGGGACGGTTTCGAATTACGACCGCTCCAGCGGGTCGTCCTGCCTCGCGGAAACCCGCGCGCTCGAGCAGATCGCCGACGGCAAACCGACCACGCCGTTCCTCCATTTCGGTGACCGCGTGCGGATCGAGATGTTCGGCCGCGACGGCGCGAGCCTGTTCGGCGCGATCGATCAGCAGTTGGTCGCGGCCGTGGCCCGTACCACCGGCGGCTGACTCGCGGCGCCAGACTCGGGCATCATGCGGCGATTCTCCGCACAGGTGCCGCCATGTTCGAAACGCTGGAGCAGCTCGCGCCCGACTCGATCCTCGGCGTGACCATTGCTTTCCGCCGCGATCCCTCGCCACTGAAGGTGGACCTGGGCGTCGGCGTTTACCGTGACGATTCCGGCAACACCCCGGTGCCTGCTGCCGTGCGCGAGGCCGAGCGCGCGCTGATTGGCGCGCAGACCACGAAGAGTTACGTAGGTCCGGCGGGCAACCTCGATTTCAACGAACGGATCATCGCCCTCGCGCTCGGGCCACTCGCGGCCGGGCTCGCGGACCGGGTTGCAACGATCCAGACCGTCGGCGGCTGTGGCGCGCTCCGGCTCGGTGCCGAACTCGTCAAGGTCGCGCGGCCAGGCACCGTCGTGCACGTGAGCGATCCGACCTGGGCCAACCACGAGCCGCTCATCGGCAGCTCCGGCATGCGGCTCGAGCGCTACCCGTATTTCGACGCCGCGCGTCGCGCCGTGGCGTTCGACGCCATGCTCGCTCACCTCGGCACTTTGCCAGCGGCATCGCTGGTGCTGCTGCACGCCTGCTGCCACAACCCGACGGGCGCCGACCTGTCGCCCGACCAGTGGCGGGCGCTCGCCGAAGTGATCGAGCGCAGGGGGCTGGTGCCGTTCGTCGACCTCGCCTACCAGGGGTTCGGCGACGACCTCGAGACCGATGCCGTCGGCCTGCGTACGCTCGCGGGGCGGGTGCCGGAACTCCTGCTCGCGGTGTCGTGCTCGAAGAACTTCGGCCTCTACCGTGAGCGGACCGGTGCCCTGGCCGTCATTTCGGCCAGCAGTGGGGCCAAGGCCGCCGTGGCCACGCACCAGGCCCGGCTGGCTCGGCGCATGTATTCCATGCCGCCGGATCACGGCGCGGCGATCGTCGCCCGCGTGCTGGCCGATGCGTCCCTGCGGCGGCACTGGGAGGACGAGGTCGGATCCATGGTGGACCGCATGAAGTCATTGCGCGCCCTGTTCGCGGCCCGCCTGTCCGCTCGACTGCCGGGCCATGACTTCGGCTGGGTCACGCGTCAGCGCGGCATGTTCTCGTTGCTCGGGCTACCGGCGGCGGACATCGCGCGGCTGCGGGACGAACACCACATCTACATGCCCCCCGACGGCCGCGTGAACGTGGCGGGCATCAGCGAGGCCAACGTGGACTACGTGGCCGACGCGGTCGCGAGCCTGCTCGCCTGAGTCCCCGGCGTTCCGGGCGGACGGGGGTGCATGCCGGAAGCGACTAGCCGGAGCGGGCATCATTACTATACAATTCGTGGTCCGAGGTATCCGCGTTGCCCGTTGGGCGGGGCGGGCCTTGGCCGGTTCGGGGCACCTCGCGGCGCCTTGGGGCGGCGGGTGATTCGCCAAAGAGGTCCCCGCAAGCGGGGATTTTTCTTTTGCGACGGCCGGTGCGGCCGGTTGCAGGAAGAAGAAATGGGCCGCGGGCCCATTTTTCGTTTGTAGGGTTCGAGCGAGGACGGAGCGATGCTCAGGGACAAGCTGACGGCGCTGCTGCAGCCGGTCATCGCCGGTCTCGGGTATGACCTCTGGGAACTCGAGTACCTGCCGGGCCGTGGCAACGCACTGCTCCGCATCTACCTCGACACGGACGTCCATGCGGGCATCACGGTCGAGGACTGCGAGCGGGCGAGTCGAGCGGTCAGCGAAGCGCTCGACGCAGCGGATCCGATCCCGGGCAACTACACGCTCGAGGTGTCGTCGCCGGGCGTCGAGCGGCCGCTGCGCGTGGCGCGGCATTTCGCGCCGTACGCGGGCGAACGGGTTTTCGTGGAGATGGTGCATCCCGTCGAGGAGCGCCGCCGGTTCAAGGGCCGGATGGTCGCGACCGGGGACGACACGATCGAGGTTGAGGTGGACGGCCGGCTTTACCGGCTGCCGATTGCGGGAATCAGGAAGGCGCATCTCGCGCCCGACTTCTGACCGCAGACGATTCAGAGGGCGACGAGCGATGAACAAAGAGATCCTGATGGTCGTGGATGCCGTCTCGAACGAGAAAGGCGTCGAGAAGGACATCATCTTCGAGGCGCTCGAAGCCGCGCTCGCGTCCGCAACGCGCAAGAAGTACGGCGAAGAGATCGACGTGCGCGTGTCCATCAACCGCAAGACGGGTGATTACGACACGTTCCGGCGCTGGAAGGTCTTTGCCGATGACTCGACCGAACTCGAGTTCCCGGACAAGGAACTGCGCCTCGAGGACGGCCTCGACGTTTCGCCGGATGCCGAGCCGGGTGGCTATGTCGAAGTGCCGCTCGAGTCGGTGGCGTTCGGCCGCATCGCGGCGCAGACCGCGAAGCAGGTCATCGTGCAGAAAGTGCGCGAGGCGGAGCGCGCGCAGGTCGTCGAAGTCTACAAGGCCCGCATCGGGACGCTGGTGTCCGGCCTGGTGAAGCGCGTCGACCGCAACGGCATCTTCGTCGACCTCGGCGGCAACGCCGAAGGCTTCATCCCGCGCGACCAGATGATTCCGCGCGAGCCGGTCCGCACGCAGGACCGCATCAAGGCTTTCCTGAAGGACGTGCGTTCCGAGCCGCGCGGTCCCCAGCTGTTCCTGAGCCGCACTGCACCGGAGTTCCTGATCGAGCTGTTCAAGCTCGAAGTGCCGGAAGTGGGCCAGGGCCTGATCAACATCCTCGGCGCAGCGCGCGATCCGGGCGCCCGGGCCAAGATCGCCGTACGCAGCAACGACCCGCGCATCGACCCGGTCGGCGCGTGCGTCGGCATGCGCGGTTCGCGCGTGCAGGCCGTGTCGAACGAGATCGCCGGCGAGCGCGTCGACATCATCCCGTTCGACGACAACCCCGCGCAGTTCGTGATCAACGCGATGCAGCCGGCGGAAGTCAGCTCGATCGTCATGGACGAGGAGTCGCATTCGATGGACATCGCCGTGGCGGAGGAAAAGCTGTCGCAGGCCATCGGCCGCGGCGGCCAGAACATCCGGCTCGCGAGCGAGCTCACCGGCTGGAGGCTCAACATCATGAGCGAGCAGGCGGCCGAGGAGAAGAGCGAGTCCGAGCAGAAGGTGCTGCGCGAACTGTTCATGCAGCAGCTCGACGTCGACGAGGACGTCGCGGCAATCCTGGTGCAGGAAGGGTTCTCGAGCATCGAGGAAATCGCTTACGTGCCGCAGTCCGAGATCGCGTCGATCGAGGAATTCGACGAGGCGATCGTGCAGGAACTGCGCAATCGCGCGCGCGACGTGCTGCTGACGCAGGCGATCGCGAGCGAAGAGACGGTCTCGGCCCCGGCGGCCGACCTGCTCGAGGTCGAAGGCATGGACGGCACGCTGGCCGCGGAGCTCGCGCGCCACGGCATCGTCACTCGTGAGGACCTGGCCGAGCAGGCGATCGACGACCTCGCCGAGATCCCGAATCTCGACGGGCAGCGCGCCGGCGAGCTGATCCTCGCTGCGCGCAAGCACTGGTTCGAACAGGGCCAGCAGGCGTGAGCGGAGGTCTGATTACATGGCAGAAGTAACGGTCACGCAGTTTGCGGAGGTCCTGAAGGTCCCGGTCGATCGGCTGCTCACGCAGCTGGGCGAGGCGGGCATCAGGGTGGGCGGCGCTGACGACATCATCAGCGAGGAAGCCAAGATGGAGCTCCTGACGCACCTGCGCCGCTCGCACGGTCGGCAGGGCGAGGACGCGGCGGCCCCGCGCAAGATCACCCTGCAGCGCAAGTCGCAGCAGGAGATCAAGCTCGCGTCCACGCAGGGACGTGCCCGCACCGTTGCGGTCGAAGTCCGGCGCAAGAAGACCTACCTGAACCGGTCGGTCATCGAGGAAGAGCAGCGCCAGCGCCAGGAAGAAGTCGACAAAGTGCGCACGGTCGACGAGACCACGCGCATCGAACAGGAGCGCGCGGAAGACGACCGCCGTGCTGCCGAGCTACGCGAACGCGAGCGCATCGAGGCCGACGAGCGACGGGTGCAGGAGG
>JBAVJR010000197.1:0-3817 GCA_049687855.1 Steroidobacteraceae bacterium
CACAAACACCCCTGTGTCACGAAGGATGCGGCGGGAGTGCTCCAGGAACTCGTACTCTGCGATCGACGGTGAAATCCCGTTGCGATCGTAGGCGTCGACGAGCAACACATCCGGGAATTGCGTGACATCGACGAGATCCGCGACGTAGCGGGCGCCGTCGCCGTGGACGACACGCAGGTCCTTGCCATCCGGCGGAATCCTGAAATGCTCTCGCAGTGCGATGACGTTCGCATCGATCTCGACCGCCGTGACGTGCGTTGACGGCAGGCAGCGACTGCAGAATTTGACCAACGACCCGCCGCCGAGACCAATCAGCAAAATACGGCGCGGTTCCGGGCAGAACAGCAGGAATCCCATCATCTTGCGCGTGTAGTCGTTTACGAGCGCATCGGGATCGTCGATCCACATCTCGCTCTGGACGCTGCCGTCGATCGTAAAGCACAACGCGCGACGCTTGCCGTCTTCGACCAGGAAAGGCTTGTCATAGGTTCCCGACATCAGTCGCTGGCACAGCACGGCCGACGCGGCTTCAGTGGGCTCCAGCACGCGCACCAGAGTGCCGGGGTCGATCGTGAGTCCGCCCAGCGACAGCAGGCTTTCATTGCTCTGGCTCATCGGTCCCCAACCCTGCGGCTGCGAACTAATCGCGTCCATACGCTTCCTGCGCTTGCGCCGCGGCGAGCGATCATGATTACCGTGCCTGGTCGTCACCGCCGGAGGTCCTGCGTCACCTGCTCGGCCAGGGCCTCAGCGTCGCTGATCGGCGATTCGCAATCGAGCAGCGTCTCGAGCTGGGCGCCGGCCGACGGAGAAAAACAGTGGGTCCAAATGTAACGTGATACCCGGGAGGGCGTGTGGCCACGCACATTCGTCCGATACTCCGGCACCAGTTGCAGGATGTAGTAATTGCTGGGCCCGACGCCGGTGACGTAGTACTTGGCCAGCGCGATCCCTGGCTGAGCTTCCCTTCTTCGGCGTAGGCGATTTGGGTGTTCATGGACACGGACCCTGTTGGTATTGTTCGACAGTCAGGCTAGCACACGGTACACCACGGGCTTTTGCAGGAGACAAGGCATGCCGCGAATCGATTTGCTGACAGCCCCGTCCGGATCCGGGTCCAGCTATCCATCGCCGTTCGACGAGCCCTGTCGCGGCCGCAGTTGGCACCGCCTCGGCGTCGCGGCCGGACTGACGCACCTCGGCGTGAACCTCGTGCGACTTGCCCCGGGCGCATGGTCGAGCCAGCGACACTGGCACACGCACGAGGATGAGATCGTCTACGTGCTGTCCGGAGAACTCGTGCTGGTGACCGATGACGGCGAGGAAGTGCTGGTCGCCGGCGACAGCGCTGGCTTTCCCGCCGGCGTGAGGAACGGACACTGCCTGCAGAACCGGTCGACGCAGGACGCCACGTTCCTGGTCGCCAGCAACCGCAGCAACGAGGACGGCGGCGAATACCCGGACATCGACATGGCCTTCAGGGCCGGGCGCTACACGGGCGGTGGCGGGTATTTCCACAAGGACGGTAGTCCGTACTGACCGGCGCCGGTCAAGGCAGGGACGCGTGAGCGAACCCGAAGTTGAACGGCGTGGCCAGTGGCCGCGTCACGATGCCGGGTGGTGCGGCACACACGATGGGTATCGCATTGATGACGGTGCCGGCCACGGCAATCTGTTCGGCCGATGTCGGTGACGTGTCCCCTGCCCGCTTCTCCATGTCGAGCGAGATGCGCACACCCGGCTGCCCCTGCACATGGATACGCCACAAGGGGGGGTGCGGATCGTCGAGGTGTGCCGTCTCCATGTACCAGTGGATGGACATGGTGAGACGGGGCGAACCCTGCACGATGCCGTGCCACCGCCAGTTGAAGTGACTGACGCGGCCCTTCGGTATCGCTCCGGCGCCGATCTGCAGGTCCGTCGACGCCGGGAAAACCCGGTGCTCGGTATCCACGCGCTCGAGCGGCATCCCCAGGCGCTCTGCCATGGTGGACAGCACTTCCGCATACATCCCGTTGAGCGAGGACGAAGGTCCCCAGGCAGGATCGTTCGGGTTGACGCGGTCCGGGTCGGTGCCGAAGCCGAGGATCTTGAAAACGTAGTCCGGGCTGCGAACGCCGCGACAATCGACGCTCTCGATGACTTCGATGTGATCGACTTCGGTGCAGACACCCGTCGCCACCACCGCCAGTTGCTCGCCGGCATAGCCCGGGTTCAGTCCCGCGCCGATCAGCGACGATCCGCCTTTTCTGCAGGCCGCCTCCAGCGCCGCAACTCGCTCGCCGCCCCAATGCTGTGGCCGGCTGTAGCCGTTGATGCTGATGACGTTCTTGCCGGCAGCCAGCAGGCGCAGGATGTCCGCATCGTGCGAACCGTAGGGCGGCGCGAGCCGCGCCGCGTGAATGACGACATCGGCATCGAGCGCGAGAATCGCGTCTAAGTTGCGTGTAGCAAGGACACCCGTGGGCTCGCGTCGCGCGATGGTCCCGGCGTCCTTGCCTTCCTTGTCGGCGCCGTAGACGTAGACGCCCGCGAGTTCCATCGCCGGATGATCGATCACCGCGCGCAGGCAGTTCCTGCCCATGCCGCCGGTGGCCCACTGAATCACCCTGTACTTCTTCATGGTCGCTCCGTGCGGCCGGGTTGACGCCAGTGCGCCGCATCCACCGGATCGGGCGGCGACAGCGATGCCAGGAACACGCGGTCGGTTTGCCAATCCGCTCCGACCAGGTAGTGAGTGAAACCGATCTCGTCGAATCCGGCCTTGCGATAGAAGGCCATGGCGCGGGCGTTGCGCTCCCAGACGCCGAGCCACGCATGCCGGCCACCGAGTTCGCGCGCCGCATCGAGCGCGTGCTGCATCAGCCACATCGTGAGTCCTGTCCCGCGCAGCGAGCGGTCCGCGTAGAACCGCTGCAGCTCGACCGCTGCGGGCAGCGTGATGCACGCTGGCGGCGCTTCGTTCCTACGGACCTGCGCATAGGCGACGATCCGTGAGTCCTGCAGCGCCAGCAACGTTATCACCGCCGGGTCCGCCAGTTCACGCGCCTGCAGGTCGGGCCGATAGGTTGCCGCGAGGTGGGCCTGCATGTCGTCCGGACCCGTTTCGTCGCCGAAGGCCTCGGCAAACGTTCGTGCGGCAAACGCTGCAAGTCCTGCGGCATCGCTTACCGCACCGCGCCGGATCACCATGTCGGACATCGCTCGAATCGACAAATTGGTCCCCTTGACCGTGTCGCTGCCCGATCAACTTGCCAGCGCAGCCTCGCGTGCACGCTTGGCGCGTTCGTAATCGCGCAGCGCTTCGGCCGCGGCCTTCTCGTTGCCGAGGGCCTTGTAGGCCCAGTGCAGCACGTCGAACGGTCCTTCGTAGAGCCCGGGCAGATGCCGGAAGCCGATGCGCTCGAACTGCGCGCCACGGCCCTGGAACAGCCCGTTGGCGAGGGCCATGTGCGACCAGGCAATGGCATCGTCGTAGCGCTGGGACTTGTAAGCCGCGAAACCCGCGAGCCACGCGAGCTCGGCCGTGGCAGGGCGAATCCCCAGGCCCGCGGCGCAGAACTGCACCGCGTCGTGCCATCGCTGCAGGCTGCAACAGCATTCCGCGGCACCGTAGCACGCCCACGCCCCTTCCTCTTCCCAGCCACGCAGTTCGGCGCAGGTGCGGAACGCGTCGATCGCGGCGGCGAACTCGCCCAGGCTCTGGTGCGAGGCCCCGAGGTAATAGAACCACCGCGCCTGCTTCGCATGCTGTTTCGTGTAGCGCTTGAGGATCGCCACGTCGCGTTCGAACTTGCGACGGACACCGGCGGGATCC
>JBAVJR010000198.1:0-11004 GCA_049687855.1 Steroidobacteraceae bacterium
GCTGACTGCAGTGCGCGAGAAGCGTGATTTCCCGGGCATGGACACGTCCTGCTTCGGCCTCAACCAGGTGCGCTGCGAGCAGTTCGGTAACTTCGTGTTCATCAACGAAGACCCGCAGGCGGTGCCGTTGCTCGAATCGCTGGGTCCGATCCCGAAGAACCTCGAGAACCTGGGCTTCGACAGCATCCGTCACATCGCGAGCTCGAGCTTCGAGATCGCGTGCAACGTCAAGATCCTGCTCGACGCTTTCCTCGAGACCTATCACCTGAAGTCGATCCACCCCCAGACCGTGGACCGCTTCCTCGATTCGCGCGGCACGCACATCGTGCTGTGGCCGCACGGCAATTCGATGATGTGCACGCCGCATCGGCGCGCGGAGTGGCGCGATCCAGGCGCGGTCGGCATGCCCGAAGTGCCCACGGCCGAGCAGATCTTCCTGAGCCAGAACCCGTCGTACAACTTCTACCCGAACCTGATCACGCCGCCCGCGGCCACTGGCACGCCGTTCATCACGTTCTGGCCCCGGACCGCCCGCAGCATGACGGTGGACGTGCACTGGTTCGCGCCCGAGGGCGCCGAGGGCCACGAGCTGTGGCCCACGCGCATGTCGAACTTCGAGCGCATCCTAGAGGAAGACACGCAGTTTGCGCCGCGCATCCAGGAATCCGTCGAGACGGGGGGCTTCAGAGGCATCTACCTGTCGTACCAGGAGCGGCGCATCTACCACTGGCACGAGGAGCTCGACCGCCGCATCGGATCGGAGCACGTGCCACCCGAATTGCGCGTGCGACCGATGCTCGATCCGTGGCTCGCCACGGACTGATGGCGGGTGACCGTCGTGACTGAACGTGATGGAGGCGCGTCGGTCGCCGCACCCAGCTACCAGGACTACCTCGCGCAGGACAGCCGCGAGGTGCCGCGCTCACTGCTCGAGCGCTCGTGGCGTGACCTCGGCAACGCTCCGCTCGATGCGTCGCGCTATACCTCGCAGGCGTTCTTCGATCTTGAGGTCGAGCGGATGTGGCCGCGCGTCTGGCAGATGGCGTGCCGCGAAGAGGAACTGCCAGAGGCGGGCGACACGATCGTCTACGACATCGTCGGCCGGTCGCTGCTGGTCACGCGCCAGGCCGACGGTTCGATCCGCGCGTTCCACAATTCCTGCACGCATCGCGGGCGCAAGTTATTGCTCGCCGACGAGCGCGTCGAGCACTTCCGTTGCCCGTTTCATGGCTTCAGCTGGCAGCTCGACGGCAGCGTGCGCTCGATTCCGTGTCGCTGGGACTTCGAGCACGTCGGCGATGGCGACTTCCGTCTGCCCGAAGTCCGCGTCGGCACGTGGGGTGGCTTCGTCTTCGTCAACCTGGACCCCGGCGCCATGCCGCTCGAGCAGTACCTCGAAGTCGTGCCGCAGCATTTTGCACGCTGGCGTCTCGAGGACTGCTGGAAGGCAGTGCACGTCGCGAAGGTCATCCGCTGCAATTGGAAAGTGGCGCAGGAAGCCTTCATGGAGTCGTACCACGTCATCGCGACGCACCCGCAGATCCTGTCGATCATCGCGGACGCCAACTCGCAGTACGACATCTACGGCAAGCACGTGAACCGCAACCTCGCTGCTTTCGGCGCACCGAGCCCGCACCTCGGCGGCGGGAAGGTGGATCCGCAGCAGACGCTGGACGGGATGCTGCAGCTGATGGGCCGCAAGCCGGGTGCGTTGGGCGCCGTCACTGCACAGGAGGCACGCGGGCCGCGCGCACTGCTCGGTGATTCGAACCGTCGCGCGTTCGGCCGGGCCTTCGAGGGCGATTTCAGCGACGTCAGCGATGCGGAGACGCTCGACGCCATCGTCTACAACGTCTTCCCGAATTTCTCGCCGTGGGGCGGGTTCGCGCCGAACATCGTGTACCGGTGGCGCCCGCACGGGCGTGACGTCGGATCGTGCGTGATGGAAGTCATGATCCTGAAGCGCCCCGATCGCGGACAGCCGCGGCCCAGGCCCGTGCCCGTGCATTGGTTGCGCGACGACGAAGCCTGGTCCGACGCCAGGGAGATTCCCATCCTCGGACCGGTCATCGACCAGGACATGAGCAACATGCCCTACGTGCAGGATGGCCTGGTGGCCTCCGGCACGGGTCGCGTGCAGCTCGGGTCTTACCAGGAGAGCCGGATCCGGCATTTCCACCAGACGCTCGACGCGTATCTCGCGCCCTGACCTGCCGCAGCACCCCCGGCGACCGCGGCCCGCGTTCCGGTATAAGGTAGGCGCCGGTTTCACGCGGGGGGGGTTGCAGCATGTCCAGCGGGGGTCGCAGGGTCTTTGCGGTGGCGGTCGGCGTCGTCTGCCTGTGTGCGGGGGTCTTCGCGGCGCCCCGACCGGCGCTGGCGCAGGATTTCGACCTGGTCAACGTCACGCTGGTCGACGGCACGGGTGCCGCGCCACGCAAGGGCGTCTCGGTCACCGTGCGCGGCGGCAGGATCGCCACGATCGTCGAGCGCGCGCCGGCAGCAACGGCCGGCATGCGGCAGATCGACCTCGGCGGGCGTTTCCTGTTGCCCGGACTGATCGACGCACATTCCCACATTGAATCCCCCGCCGCGGCGCTGCGCGCGCTGCAGTCGGGCGTGACCACTGCGCGGGTGCTGGGCGACACGAACCTGCAGGCGATGGGAACGCGGGACCTCATCCGCGCCGGTCACGTGCCTGGACCCGAGCTCTTCGTCTCACCGGGGCACATCCGGCCGAAGCCGGGCATCGCGTTCTACCAGGTCTATCCGCAGTTCGGCGACGCGATCGATGGCGAACTGCGCGGCCCGGATCGCATTGCCGACGCGACGCGTGCGCTGATCGCGAAGGGTGCCGACGTGATCAAAGTCGGCGCAAGCGAGCGGGCTGGCCTCGCCAGCACCGATCCGCGCAAGCAGGAACTCACCGAAGACGAGATTCGCGCCGCCGTCGCCGAAGCGGCGAGCAAGGGCCTCTACGTTGCGGCGCATGCCCACGACCGCGAAGGGGCTGCTGCCGCGGTGCGCGCCGGCGTCCGCAGCATCGAGCACGGCACGTGGGTCGACGATGCGACGCTCGGCGAAATGAAGCGACGCGGCACCTTCTTCGTGCCGACGCTGGCGGTGATGAGTCCGCTCGGCGATCCGCAGGGCAACTCGGCCGAAGACGTGGCGCTGCAGTTGCGGACGCAGTCGATGATGGGGCCGCTGCGGGCGGCTGTCCGCAAGGCGCACGCGCTGGGCATCACGATCGTTGCCGCCACCGACGGCAGCTACGCCGACAAGGACGACACCGGACGCATCCGGATCGCGCACGAGATTGCGATGCTGCGTGAGCACGAGGGATTAACGCCGCTCGAGTCGATCACGGCGGCCACGCTGAACGGCGCACGGGTGATCGGTATCGAAAACCGCACCGGCAGCGTCCGCGTGGGTCTCGAGGCCGATCTCGTGGCCTACGACGGCGACCCGCTTGCAGACTCCCGCGTGTTCTTCGAGCCGCGCCTCGTCGTGAGCGACGGCAAGATCGCTGTCGAAGGGGCTGCGCTTTAGTTTCTGGTTCGCTCGCGTCCTTCGCGCAGCCCGGACGCTGCAACGGGAGACCAGGTGATGTTGGACGATCTGCAATACCCCAGCGACATCGCGTTCACGCCTGCGGTCAAGGCGATCCAGGATCGCAAGGGCTCGCGCGATAATTACGCGCGGATGGAAGAAGGCGAGGGCTGGTCGACGACGATCACGCCGGCGCTGGCGGCTTTCATTGCCGAGCAGAACAGCATCTACCTGGGCACGGCGAACGCCGCGGGACAGCCCTACATCCAGCATCGCGGCGGCCCGCCGGGTTTCCTGCGCGTGGTCGACGAATCGACCCTTGCCTTTGTCGACTTCAAAGGCAATCGGCAATACATCTCGCAGGGCAACCTCACCGAGAACCCGAAGGCGTTCATCTTCCTGATGGATTATGCGCATCGCCGGCGCATCAAGCTGTGGGGGACGGCCTGGTTCATCGAAGGAGATGCCGAACTGGTGAAGTCCCTGATGCCGGACGGCTATCGCGCGCACCCGGAGCAGGTGTTCATGTTCAGCCTGACGGCGTGGGATGCGAACTGCCCGCAGCACATCCCGAAGCGCGTCGACCTGGCCGAGATGGAGGCCGTGATCGCCGCGAAGGACCGAACGATCCTCGAGCTTACCGGGCAGGTTGCCGAGCTGACGCGCCGGTTGCAGGGAGACGGCGCCGGTCCGGGCTAGCGCGATTGGCTCTGCGGGAACCTGCCTCAGCCCCGGAAATTAGAGGTCGTCGTGCTCGAACTGCTGGTGCAGGCGCTGAGCCACGAGTCCGCACCGGTGAGCGTGGAGCACGCACGCAGCGAACGAGAAGCGCGGCGACTCGTCTGCGAGGCCTACGCCACGATTGATTACGCCCCCGACGACCAGGCCAGCACCGGTCTCCGGTTCAGCCGCCGTCCTGCTCGAGCTCCGCGATAAACCGGTTCGCCTCCGCAATCGCCCGGTCGAGCTCGGCGACCAGCTGGTTGACCTGCCTGTCCACTGTCACGACCTCACCCTTGAGCCCGGCGACCGCCCGGGCGTTAAGGTTGTGCTTCAGAAACAGCACCTGGTCGCGCAGCGGCTGCAGCGCGGGTTCCAGTTTGCTCTCGGCCCGCTTCATGGCGCCGATCATCTGCTCGTACCGTGCCCGCGTCTGCCTGAGCTGCTGCTCGCTCCTGCGACGGAGATCGGCGCTGGAATACTGCGCCAGCTCGTCGTTCCATTCCTTGAACAGGGCCTCGGCCACGTCCTCGACGTCGCGGATACGACCGTGCACGGCATCAGCAGCCTGCTCGCTGTCCTCGAGTTGCGCCGCGAGCGACGTGTACCGGGTCTCGAGGTCGCCGCCGTCGACGTTCACGACTTTCCGGAACTCGGTCAGCGCGTCCGTGATCTCCTCTTTGGCGTCGACCTGCGCATCGCGTGCAGATTCCACACGACTCGCCAGGATGTCGCGCTTCGCATAGCCGACCTGCTCAGCCGCGGCGTAATACGCGGACTGGCAGCCAGGCAGAACCACGAACGCCGTCAGCAACAGCAGCAGTTTCTTCATCGGTCAGCTCCAGGACTGGCGCATCCGGCACGACCTGTGCACCTGCTGCGCGTCCTCACGATCATTGGGTGGAGTATCGGCAATTGATAGGCGCGCGGGTCACGCCCGTCAATACGCGATTCGCCGAGTCGCGCAATCGTTTACCAACCGCCAGCGGTCTCACGTGGAGTGACCACGCCAGCGGGAGGGCCGCACCCCACCCTCCAACCGCCAAACCCATCCTACGCACGGCTTCGCCGTGCGAGCTGCCGTGCCGCAAGGTGGTGCAGTGGGGCATTGCCTACGCCGCGGGCGCCTCGGCATGGCCCCCGAGCAACTCGCGGCAATCAAGTTCGATGTCAAGGTGCCGCAGTAGCGGCGCGCTGCTCAGCCGAACTGCTGCCGCCACTCGCTGAGCTTGGCCCGGTTGTCGTAATCCCAGGGATGAAATCCCGGGCGGAACCAGTCGCGATAGCGGGGTCCAAGCTTGCGGAAAATTCCCGGCTTGCCGAACAGGAACCGCGTCACCTGCCAGCGCGCCCGCCAGCGCCCCGTACCGTCCGCTTCGAGCAGCGCCGCGGCGAAGCGGATGACATCCAGCGTGAAGTGCGCACTGGTGAGCGCCATGATGTGCACGCGGAACAGGTAACGCCGCGCCGCGGTCCAGTCGTGCGTGACCGCATTGAATACGTCGAAAGCCACCGCCTTGTGCTCGGTCTCTTCCATCGCGTGCCAGCGCCACAGTCGGAGAATCTCCTCCGGGGTGCCGTTCCAGAGCTGCGGATCGGAGTCGAACATGTCCGCGAGCATGGCCGTGAAATGCTCGAGCGCAATGGTCACGCCCAGCATCCGCATCCGCCCCAGCCGGCGCAGGAACGCGAGGCGCCGTCGCACCGAGGTCTCGATCCGTTCGACCGGGTAATGGCTGCGATCGAGGTGCGCGTTCAGGCTCGCGTGCTCGCGCGAGTGAATCGCTTCCTGCGCGATGAACGCCCTCACATCAACCGCAAGCTTGCCCTGCGTGCGATCGCGAAACGCGCGCACCGAATCGATGAACAGCCGCTCGCCGTCGGGAAACGTGAGTGACAGCGCGTTAAACACCGCCGTCGCCACGGGATCGCCACCCAGCCACGCAGTCCCCCACGCGGACTCGGTGCGGAAGTGGATGTCCCGGGGAGTCACCAGAATGTCGGTCGGCGTCTGCATGCTGGAATCTGCTCCATGGCCCGTCAGGCATCGCTGTCTTTGAAAGTAGTGCCCGCCGCCCGGAAACACAACCGCCGCAGGCGGAACCCTGATCCAACGGCTTCGCCGTGCGAGCGGCCAACGGCCACGTCCCCCATCCCGTGTCTTCCCATGAACCCCATTCCCGCTACACTCGCCACATCAGGGAGAGAGCCGCGTGAACGGGCCACACGACGGAGAAGGGGAGAATCTCTGGAACCGACTTCGCCGCCGCAAGGTGGTGCAGTGGGGCATTGCCTATGCCGCGGGTGCCTGGGGACTTCTGCAGGTGCTGCAGTTCCTCGCCGACACCTACGAGTGGCCGAGCCAGGTGCTGCGGCTCGTCACTCTCGCGTTCGCAGTGGGTCTCCCCATTGTCGTGACGCTCGCGTGGTTCCACGGCGATCGTGGGCACCAGGGTGCCACCCGTGCGGAACTCGTGATCCTTACGCTGCTGCTTCTGCTCGGCGCTGGTGCGCTCTGGCTTTACGGGCAGCGCAGCCATCCGATTCCGCCAACCGTCACGGCGGCCAGATCCGCGGACACGCCAGCCGCTGCAGAGGAACGTCCCTCGATCGCCGTGCTGCCGTTCGAGAACCGCAGCGACCAGGAGAAGGACACTTTTTTCGTGGACGGCATTCACGACGACATCCTGACGCAGCTCACCAAGATCGGCGCGATGAAGGTCATCGCGCGCACGTCCGTCGAGCAGTTTCGCGACACGAAACTGTCGACGAAGGAGATCGGCGAGAAACTCGGCGTGACGCGGGTCCTCGAAGGCAGCGTGCAGCGCGCCGGCGACCGGGTCCGGGTCACGGCCCAGCTGATCGATGCGACGAGCGACGCCCACCTGTGGGCCGAGTCCTACGATCGCGAGCTGACGGCCGCCAATATTTTCGCGATCCAGAGCGAAGTCGCCACCTCGATCGCCTCCGCACTCCAGACCACGCTGACCGCCGCGGAGAAAGCGCGAGTCAACATCGTTCCGACGCGGAACCTCGCAGCCTGGGAGGCGTTCCAGCTCGGCCGGCAGCGCATGGCGCGGCGCACCGCCGACACCCTTGCCGATGCCGAGCAATTCTTCCAGCGGGCGATCGACCTCGATCCGAGGTTCGCGCTGGCCTACGCGGGCCTGGCGGACTCGCTGACCTTGCAGATCGAGCATGCGGGCGCGCAGGAGGACGTCAACCTCGCCAGGGCTGACGCAGCAGTCGCCACGGCCTTGGAACTCGACCCGAACCTGGCCGAGGCGTGGGCGGCGTCTGCGCTCATCCGTAGCTTTCGGAACCAGTACGATCGTGCCGATCCCCTGTACCGTCGCGCGATCGCACTGAACCCGAACTATGCCGCCGCCTACCAGCGGTTCAGCAGGAACACCGGAGGTCTCGGTCGCCGTGACGAAGCGCTGGCGGCGGCGGAGAAGGCCGTCGAACTCGACCCACTGTCGGCCATCGTCAATACGGATCTGGGCCGGGCGCTGGTGTTGGTCGGGCGTTTCGACGAGGCCGCGGACCGCTTCCGCAGGGCCAATGAAATCGATCCCGAGATGCCCATGCCGTACCGGCAGCTCGGCATCCTCGACGCCTACGCGCGCAATCGATTTGCCGACGCAGTGCGGTTGCTGCAGAAAGCCGCTGCGCTGGACCCGGACAACCCGCTGCTCGAGTTCTTTCGCGCCCGCCTTTACTTCGACCTGGGCGACGACGTCGCAGCGACTCGCGTGATCGAGGCCGCCCGCCAGCGGTGGCCGGGCCATGCGGCGATGTTGATGGTGTCCGCCGAAATGCACATGAACAGGGGCGAGTGGGACGCCGCGCTGCAGGATACGCAGCGGCTCCTGGCGCTCGACTCGTGGACAGCTGATCCCGACGCGGTACTGCGGTGGCTGCGGGACGCCGACCTGAAGCGGGGCGACCATCAGGCGGCGCGCCTCCGGTACGCAAAGGCCTATCCAGCGCTGCTCACGCCGACGCCACCGACGATCGATGGCGCGAACTGGCAGGCGGCAATCGACGTCGCGTCCGTTCTGCAGGCGGCTGCGGACCGCGCCACTGCAAGCGCGCTTCTCGATCGCGCCGAGCAGTTCATCCGGACGATTCCGCGTCTCGGCCTTGCGGGCTACGGAATTGCGGACGTGCGGATCCATGCCCTGCGCGATGACAAGGCCAAAGCGCTCGCCGCTCTGCGCGAAGCCCAAAAGGCCGGCTGGCGTGGACCGTCCTGGCGCTACTACCGCGACATCGACCCCAACCTCGCCTCGATCCGCAACGACCCCGAATTCAAAGCCGTGTTCGCCGACATCGAGCGCGACATGGCCCGCCAGCGCGCCGAACTCGCCTCCCGCCCCAAGAACGCACCGCTGGATCTCGGAGAGTCACGCAAGTGACCGAAGGGCCACAGGACGGGGACGAGAGCAGCATCTGGAATCGCCTGCGCCGCCGCAGGCGGCCCCAGGCAGTGATGACTCGTCATTGCGCGCACTGTCTTTTCTGTCACGATCGCCGGCATGGTCGCCGCCGCCACACCCACCACCGTGCTGATCACCGGCGCCAACCGCGGCATCGGCCTGGAGTGCGCCCGGCAGTTCGCCGCCAAGGGCTACCAGGTCATCGGTACCGTTCGTGATCCTGCCGACGCCAGCGAATTGTCCGCGGTGGCGGACCGCGTCGAGCCGCTCCACGTGACGGACGCGGCGAGCGTCGCCGCCCTCGCGCGTCGCCTGCACGGGGTAGCCATCGACATTCTGCTGAACAACGCCGGCGTGTTCGACCCCAATGACGTGACCGTAGACAGGGTTGACTTCGCGGTGATGGAGCAGACGCTGGCGGTGAACACCCTCGGCCCGCTGCGCGTCACCCAGGCGCTGCTGCCGAACCTGCGCGCCGGCAAGTGCCGGACCATCGTCAACCTGTCCTCGCAGCTCGGCAGCATCGCGGACTCGAGCGGCCGCTGGTACGCCTACCGGGCGAGCAAGGCGGCACTGAACCAGATCAACAAGACCTTGAGCGCGGAACTGGCGCCGGAAGGGTTCACCTGCGTCGTGCTGCATCCGGGCTGGGTTCGCACCGACATGGGTGGCGACAGTGCCACCTATTCCCCGCAGGAAAGTGTCGGCGGACTCATCGCCGTGATCGAGAAGCTCGGACCGGGCGACACGGGCCGCTTCTGCGACTTCAAGGGCACGCCGATCCCCTGGTAACACGCGCGAGCAGTGCGCACTGATCGGCCGCCACGGCCGTCGCGCTCGGACCGTTCCTTGCCGACGCTTCGGCCGCGGTCGCCAATCGCACCGCTACGGTGGGCGGTTTGGCGAAGGCCTCGATTACTGCCAGAAAGCGTTACGCCTCGATGTGCAGTGCTACGAGACCAACGGCGACGCCGTCCGGGCACGCGCAGCGGCACGCCGCGCAAGACTCATATCATCCGCGCTCGTGATCCGGTTGCAGATGCCGGAAAGCCGCATTGAGCGCGCGGACGAGCCGCGCCTACAAAGGCCCAGGTCGGCTGGAGCGCCGATCGTGACCGACGAGGCCCGCCATGAAGTTTTCCGCACGGATGATTCGCGGCCTGCTGGCGTTCAGCGTCGCAGCGTTCTTCTTCGCAACGACCGTTCGCGCGCAGGATCCGGCTGCAACTGCGCCGGCATCGACCCCATCCGGTGCGCCTGCAGGCTGGCGTGGTTTCTACCTCGGCGGCGGAGGCGCCTATTCCAACGTCAGCGTGCTGGTCGGGCAGGGTGACTGTTACTACGACTGCTACTGGGGCGACTACTACGACTACGACGAAGGCGACGGCGACTTCGGCTATACGCTGCAGGCGGGCTGGCGCTTCCACAGGTACGGCGCGCTCGAGGTGAGTCTCCTGGACGCGGGCCCGATCGGCTGGGACCAGGACCTCGTCTACATGCCTGAATTCGACGACTACTACAACAATCGCATCGAGTACTCGGCCAGGGTCACGGAGGTGACGGCGATCGGCATCCTGCCATTCGGCGAGATGTTCGAGTTCTACGCGAAGCTCGGCGCTGCGTTCAGCGAGGGAGAGAGCGTGCAGCGTCTCGACCAGTCGTTCGGCGACCAGGTCATCACGCGTAGCGTCAGCGACAACGGCACGGACGTCGTGTGGGGTCTCGGCGTCGGCGTGACCTTCGCGCAGGTGTTCCACGTGCGGCTCGGGTTCGAGTCCATCGGCATCGACGAGGACGTGCTGAACACCCGCAACGACACGACGCTCGACTCGTTCGTGCTGGAGGGTCAGTTCCGCTTCGGTGGGTACTGAGGCAAGCGGCGCGGCCGCCATTGTCCGGACGCCCCGTTCCCGTCCATGATGCGGGCTCCCGGCCTTGAACCGGCCACCCGGAGCCCGACCCCGAGCCATGAGCGAAGTCGTCCCGCCCTCGCGTCGCCGCGGTCACGGCCGCACTGCGCGCTCGACCGGACCGACGCTCGCGCCGCTGCCGCGGCTTGAAGTGCCGTGGTCACCGCTCGAGGTCCTGACGCCGGAGCAGGTCGAACGGATTCTCGCTGCCGCATTCCGTGTCCTCGAGGAAGCCGGGCTCGAGATTCGCAGCCCCGCCGCCCGCGACATCTTCCGCCGGGCGGGTGCCCTGGTCGACGACGATGCCCAGGTCGTCCGGCTGGATCGGGACCTCGTCGAGACGCAACTGGCCACCGCACCCGCCACGTTCGTATTGCACG
>JBAVJR010000199.1:0-2114 GCA_049687855.1 Steroidobacteraceae bacterium
GGAATGCATTCCACGACCACACTGCCACCGGGAAGTTGAACGCGCTGATCACGCCGACCACGCCGAGCGGGTGCCACTGCTCGAACATGCGGTGATTGGGACGCTCCGAATGCATCTGCACGCCGTAGAGCATGCGCGACTGGCCGACCGCGAAGTCGGCGATGTCGATCATCTCCTGCACCTCGCCGTCGCCCTCGGGCTTGATCTTGCCCATCTCGAGCGCGACCAGGCTGCCGAGTCCCGACTTGTGCTTGCGCAGTTCCTCGCCCATCAGGCGCACGACTTCACCGCGCTTCGGCGCGGGCACCGAGCGCCATGTCTTCGCTGCAGCGACGGCCGAGGCCATTACCTGCTCGTACTGAGCGGGTGTCGTGGCGCGCACGCGCGCAATCACTTCGCCCGTGGTGGGATTGATCGACTCGATGACCTGCGCCGACCCGTCGTCCAGCCAGCCGCCCGTACCCGACCAGGTGCCGGCGTTGGTCTGCGCGAGGCCGAGGCTCTTGAGGAGTGCGTCGATCATCGTGCGCCTCCAGCGACACGCTGCTGCCCGGTCGTGCCCGCCACGATCATGCGCGAGGAGATCTCCTTGCCGCCGCCGTCGGAATAGTGCTTGCCGAAGCGGTTGTGGAGCACGTCGACCAGGCTGAAGTCTTCCTGCCGCACGAAGCCGTGATAACGGCCCGCGTTCTGCATCACGAGGTCGACCACGGCACAGATGCCCGCCGCCGTCGTGACCTGGATCGCCGACCACAGCCGGCCCGCGATCACCTGCGGGTAGATCTTGCTGACGTAGTTCTCTTCACGCAGCTCGCCGTGCTGCCGGCCCGCCACTGCGACGTAGACGATCACGACGTCCTGCAGCGTCTGCGGCACGGCGTTCTCGAGCACTCGCTTCAGCGTGGCGCGGTCGAAGTTGAGCTTGAGGTCGTTCATGAGCAGGCGCATCTGCGCGCAATGGCCCGGGTAACGAATGGTCTTGTAATCCATCGTCTGGGCCTTCTCGCCGTAGGTCTCGGCGAGCGAGCCCAGGCCACCGGACGTGTTGAACGCCTCGTAGATCATGCCGTCGATCTCGATTTCCTCGAGGCCTTCGAGCGGGGCCACTTCGACGGCGCGGCCATCGACCAGCGCTTCGCACGGATTGCCGTATTCGTTGATCAGGCCGTCCGTGGACCACGTGAGCGAGTACTTGAGCGCGTTGTTCGGATGCTGGGGCAGGGCGCCGACGCGCAGCTTCACGCTGCGGATCTCGTCGAAGTGCTGGATCAGCGCGTTGGCCGCGATGCTGATGAAGCCCGGCGCCAGACCGCACTGCGGCACGAACGCGCGCGCGGAGCCCGCGGCGAGCTTGCGCACCGAGCGGGTCACGGCGACGTCCTCGGTCAGGTCGAAGTAGTGCGCGTTCACCTTGCGGGCGATCTCTGCCACCTTCACGTTGCAGTAGAAGGGCAGGCTCGAAATGATCGCGTCGGCCGGGTGCTCGCGCAGGTGCGCTTCGAGCAGCGCCGGGTCTGCAGCGTCGAGTTCGTAGGCGTGCAGGTTCGGCAGGCCGTGGGCCGCCACCACCGAATTGGCGGCATTGCCGTTGACGTCTGCCACGTGGACTTCGTAATCCCGGCATTCCGCGAGGAAGCCGGAGATGAGGGCGCCGATCTTGCCGGCCCCGAGGATGAGTACCTTCTGCATCGTCGAAAACTCCTGGTAACGCCTCTGTGACGGGCCTGGCGGCCGATCGCGGGCGTGAATGCTGTTTTGAGGGCGCGATTCTGACGAAACCGCGTCCCGCCGTACATCCGGTTTCTTTTGCATCGCAAAGTTTCCCGGTAGGATCAATGGGATGAACGCCGTTCCCCACATTCCCGAGTGGTCGCCTTCGAGCTGGACGTCGCGTCCCGCGCAGCAACAGCCGTCCTACAGGGACCCGGTCGCGCTGAACCACGCGGTCGATTCCCTGGGCCGCCTGCCCCCGATCGTCGTGTCCTGGGAGGTCGAAGCGCTCAGGCAGCAGATTGCCGAGGCGCAGCGGGGCGAGCGGTTCTTGCTGCAGGGGGGGATTGCGCCGAGTCCTTTGCCGACTGCGACTCGGGCCAGATCGCCCGCAAGCTCAAGAT
>JBAVJR010000200.1:0-7702 GCA_049687855.1 Steroidobacteraceae bacterium
CGCCAACACCGACACGTCTAGTCGGGTCCACGGTTGCGCTGCTAGGGTCCTCGTGGGCCGATATCCATTCATCGATCGAGTTCATGAGGCCTTCAGCCTGAACGTGACTCATCTTGCGGAACTCAGCCAAGGCACCTTGTGGGAGATGATCTGAGTAGGCGACACGCTGAATAACGGCCGTGGATGGATCGTCGAGGTTATGGCTTAACGTTTCCAAGACGGGTGCGACAACGAACGAGAAGCCAACAATTAAGTCTTCATCTAGGGCTGACGGCACGAAGAAACGTTTCTGAACGCGCAACTTGCCATTTGGAAGTTCCACCATGCCGCCTGCCGCGAGTAACTCTGCTCTGACCGCACCCGCTGGAACGTCACCCCCAACTCGCTTCACTAAGCCAGAAAACGATGGTTCGCCGTCATCGAACGGCAGGTCGATAGGTAAACCACTTTCGTTTAGAAATTTTCGCTCGGAATGCCAAAGCTGCAGCGCGCGAGCCGGCATGCCAATTTGAAGCGTCGAGTCATCTTTGCGAATGGGCGCCTCAAGCAATTGCCTTACCCGCGAGACTTCCTTACGTGAAAGACCGGTACGGACGGCGACTCTAGATACATTTGTCGTGCGGCCTTTTGCATCTGGTTCCCCGAGTGCTTGCGCGACAAATGCTCTCTTCACGACTTCCTCAAACTGCGCGTAGCTGATGCCTGCACCCAACAGCATGCGTGCAATTGGCCGCATACAGCGGGTGACCGCATCGAGAAGACGTTCTTGAAGGTCGCTTTTCAAAGCATCACCGATCACCTAAGAGCCGAATCACTCGACGCCACCCGCAAAAAGTGACGTCGATAATGCTCCAGCTCGCGGATCGACTCGCGGATATCGTCCAGGGCAAGGTGCGTAGAGGCCTTTTGAACTCCGGCCAGAACGTCGGGCGCCCAGCGCCGTGCGAGTTCCTTGACGGTGCTGACGTCGAGATTCCGGTAATGGAAGAACCTCTCCAGGGCAGGCATCTCGCGCGCGAGAAACCGGCGATCCTGGCAGATGCTGTTGCCACACATCGGCGATGCTCCAGCCACCGCGTGTTGCGCCAGGAAATCCAGCGTCCGTGTCTCCGCGTCCTTCGCCGTAGCCCCGCTGTCACGAACCCGCTGCAGCAGGCCAGTGCCGCCGTGCGTGGTCCTGTTCCATTCGTCCATCGCGTCGAGCACGGTGTCGTCCTGGTGGATCGCAATCACGGGGCCTTCCGCCACGATGCGGAGCGACGAGTCGGTGACGATCGTCGCGATCTCGATGATGTGATCGGCCTGGGTATCCAGGCCAGTCATTTCGAGGTCGATCCAGATCAGGTTGTCAGCTTTCAAGGTGTGGCCAGGCGGTGCGCAGGGCAACGATTTGAACTGGGATGCAGGGCGCCCGGCGGTTCCCCGCACAGTCGATTGTGGGGGATTCTAGCAAACGCTAAGCTCCGCACCCGTCGGCGAACGCTCACGCCACTGTTAAATCCGTCAACACGATGTCCCATTGGATGACCATTACCTTCCTGGCGGCCCTTGCCACGCACCTGCTCGTGCAGTTCTGGCTGTCCCATCGGCAGACGCGCCATGTAGCGGCGCACCGGAACGAAGTGCCACCCGCTTTCGCCGCGGCGGTCAGCGCAGCGGAGCATTCGAAAGCCGCCGATTACACGGTCGCCCGGCAGCGTCTTGGCCGGCTCGAACTGGCCTATGACGCCATCGTACTGCTGCTCCTGACGCTAGGAGGCGGAATCGCTGCGCTCGGTCGACTCGCCACTGCAATCGCAGGCCAGAATCCCATCGGCTCAGGAACGGTGCACGTGCTGCTGGTGCTGTTGGCGATGAGCCTGGCCTCACTGCCGTTTTCGGTGTGGCGGACGTTCGTGCTGGAGGCCCGTTTCGGCTTCAATCGCACGACGGCAGCCGTCTTCGTGACCGACCTGCTGAAGGCGGCGGCACTGGGCGGGCTGCTGGGCGGTGGCATCGTCGCCCTCGTTCTCTGGGCGATGGCAGCCAGCGGCGCGCGCTGGTGGCTGGTGGCCTGGGCCGTGTGGATGGCGTTCTCGCTGCTGCTGCTCTGGGCCTGGCCGCGCTGGATCGCCGGATTCTTCAACAAGTTCACCCCGCTCACGGACTCCGCGTTGCGCGATCGCATCGATGCCCTGCTCGCCCGTTGCGACTTCCATGCGCGCGACGTGTACGTCATGGACGGGTCGAAGCGGTCCGCGCACGGAAATGCCTATTTCACCGGGCTCGGCCGCGAAAAGCGCATCGTCTTCTACGACACGCTGCTGCAGTCGCTGTCCCCGGTGCAGGTTGAAGCCGTGCTTGCCCATGAGCTCGCGCACTTCAAGCTCCGGCACATCCCGCAACGGCTGCTCGTGAGCGCCGCAACGTCGCTCGCGGGATTCGCCCTCCTCGGATGGCTGTCGGCCCAGGACTGGTTCTACGTCGCACTCGGTGTCGATCAGCCCAGCAGTTCGGCCGCCCTGCTGCTGTTCATCCTCGTCCTCCCCGCGTTCACCTGGATCCTGACGCCGCTGGGCGCCGCATGGTCGCGGCGTCACGAGTTCCAGGCCGACGCATTCGCGGCCCGCTTCAGCGACGGTCCGGAACTGGGCCACGCGCTGGTCAGGCTGTATCGCGAAAACGCGAGCACCTTGACGCCCGACCCGTTGCATTCCGCGTTCTATGACTCGCACCCGCCGCCGGTCGTCCGGATCGCCAAGCTCGTCAATCCCGGCGGAGCACAAGAGTCCCTTGCCGCCCGGCAGGCGTTCTCGTCCACGTGAGCATGCGTCGCCGCAGCGAGCGTCCCGCCGGCCGCACCAGCAGCAGCACGAAGCCGCCGTCTGTGACGGGAGGCAGGACGGGCTGCGTGGTCGAGTCCTATGGCCGCCGGGTCGTGGTGTTGTCGTCGGACACGGCAGAGCGACTGCCCTGCAAGATCCGCGGTCGCCGAACCGAGGTTGTCGCTGGCGACCTGGTCCGCCTCGAACCCGAATCCACGGCCGCCGATGGGCATTGGGTAGTGGCGGAGCGCCTGCCCCGCCGCAACGTCCTGCAGCGGACGGACAGCCGGGGCGGTGTCGAGGACATTGCGTCCAACCTGGACCAGCTGGGCATCGTCGTGGCGCCCCGCCCCACCTGCGACCCGTTCATCATCGACCGCTACCTGGCCGGGGCGGGTTATGCGGGAATCGACCCGCTGCTGATCATGAACAAGCAGGACCTGATCGGCGCCGGCGAGTTCGGCCCCGAGGAATTCGCCTTTATCGACACCTACCGGCGGATCGGGATACCGGTGGTCACGGTGTCCGCCAAGCGCGGCACCGGCCTGGACGCGCTCAAGGAGCGGCTGCAGGGCCGCCGCACGCTCCTGGCCGGCCAGTCGGGCGTCGGCAAGTCATCGTTGACCAACACGCTCTGCGAGGGCGCCTACCGCGCCACGTCCGACCTGTCGGTCGGATCGGGCCAAGGCAAGCACACGACGGTCTCGTCCGCGATCGTGCAGCTGCCCTGGGGCGAGCTTACGGACTCCCCCGGCGTCAGGGACTACGCACCCCCTGTCGTGCCCCTGCCGGACGTCCAGCGGGGCTACGTGGAGATCATCCAGCGGGCCGGGGGCTGCCGGTTCCAGAACTGCCTGCACCTGCGGGAACCGCAGTGCGCGGTCCAGGCGGCGGTCGAATCCGGTGAGGTCGACCCGCGGCGGCTCGAAAGCTACCGGCGTCTCCTCAACCTGACCCGCCAGCTCGACGAAAAGCGCGGCTGGTAAGGGCCATTTGCCATTGGGTCCAGCCCGGGCCGGCCGGTCGCCGCAGCCGGTCGGACTGGTATGATGCTGCATTGCAAAGACCCAGCTGAACAGGAGTGAGCGCGTGCGCAGAATCATGGTCGGTGTGAAACGCGTGGTGGACTACAACGTCCGGGTCCGGGTCAAGCCGGACAACACGGGCGTCATCACCGAAGGCGTCAAGATGAGCATCAACCCCTTCGATGAAATCGCGCTCGAACAGGCGCTGCGCATCAAGGAACAGGGCCTGGCCGACGAAGTGCTGGCCGTCAGCATCGGCTCGGCGGACACTCAGCAGCAGTTGCGCACCGCGCTCGCGATGGGCGCCGACCGCGCGATCCTGGTGCAGACCGATGCCGCCATGGCGCCGCTTTCGATCGCGAAGGTCTTCCAGAAGATCGCCGAAGCCGAGCAGCCGTTCCTGACGCTGCTGGGCAAGCAGGCGATCGACGAGGACAACGGCCAGACGGCGCAGATGCTCGCCGCCCTGCTCGACCGCCCGCAGGCCACCTCCTGCTCGAAGGTCGAAATTGCCGACGGCAAGGCCACGGTCACACGCGAAGTGGACTCGGGCCTCGAAACGCTGGAGGTCGACCTCCCCGCCGTGCTGTCCGTGGACCTGCGCCTGAACGAGCCGCGCTACGTGAAGCTGCCGGACATCATGAAGGCGAAGAAGAAGCCGCTCGACGTCAAGAGCGTCGCCGACTACGGCGTGACGGAAGGTGCGGCGTTCAGGACCGTCAAGGTCGATCCGCCGCCGAGCCGCCAGAAGGGCATCATCGTCAAGGACGTCGCCGAACTCGTCGGCGTGCTGAAGCAGAAGGGGTTGGTCTGATGAGCAAGATCCTGATCGTCGCCGAACACGACGGCGCGAAGCTGAACGCCAGCACGGCGAAGAGCGTCACCTGCGCCGCGAAGATCGCGGGCGCCACCATCGATGTCGCCGTACTCGCGGCCGACGCTGCCGCAATTGCGGCTGAAGCCGCCTCGCTCGCGGGCGTCAGCAAGGTGCTCGTGGTCGAGAACGCGGCCAACAAGGAGCCGCTCGCGGCCATCCTCGCGCCGCAGATCGCGAAGCTCGCAGCCGGCTACACGCACGTGTTCGGCCCGTCGACGACGTTCGGCAAGGATGTCATGCCCCGCGTCGCGGCACTGCTCGGCGTGAGCCAGGTGTCGGACATCATGGCGGTGGGTGGCTCGCACACTTTCAAGCGCCCGATCTACGCGGGCAACGCGATCCTCACCGTCGAAGCGCCTGCCGGTGCCCCGGTCGTCGCCACCGTGCGCGTCGCTTCGTTCGAAGCGGCTGCAGCGGGCGGCAGCGCGACCATCGAGAAGGTCGACCCGGGTGCGGCCCTGCCCTCGCACACGCGCTTCGTGTCGCGTTCGGGCGCAACGACGGGTCGCCCGGACCTGCAGTCGGCCGCCAAGGTCGTCTCCGGTGGCCGTGCGCTCGGCAGTGCGGAGAACTTCAAGCTGATCTATTCGCTCGCCGACAAGCTCGGCGCGGCTGTCGGCGCGTCGCGCGCTGCAGTCGACGCGGGCTACGTCCCGAACGACCTGCAGGTCGGCCAGACCGGCAAGATCATTGCGCCGCAGGTGTACTTCGCGATCGGCATCTCGGGCGCGATCCAGCACATGACCGGCATCAAGGACGCGCGCACGATCGTCGCGATCAACAAGGACGGCGAAGCGCCGATCTTCGAGAGCGCGGACATCGGCCTCGTCGGCGATCTGTTCACGATCGTGCCGGAGTTCGAGAAGGCGCTCGGCTGACCGGCATCCCGCGCAAGGTGCAGGCCCGGCGACCGAGCGGTCCCCGGGCCTTTTCTTTGTCGCTGCTCGAGTCCGCTGCCGGGTCGGCTCAGTAGCTGCCAGTGGCGCCACCGCCGCCGAATCGCCCCCCGCCTCCCGTCACGGGGGGCTCCGGGCGCGGGGACTCGGGGGCGGCGCGTTGCGCGAGTGCCGCTGCGCCAGCGGTTTGCAGCAGGTCGAGCGGTCCCTCGTGCCGGGTCAGCGCGGCCGAGGTCAGGCCATTGCGTGGCTGGCGCAGGTAACGGTCCAATGCCACTCCCGCGACCAGCGCTGCGAACCCGTAGAGCATGAGCCACGTCTCCGTCGCGAGCGTAGTGACCTGGCGCAGTTCCACCGCGAGGCAGGCGAGGCAGCCCATGAAACCCAGCAGCGGCGCGTGCCTGCGCCTGCGCAGGCCCAGGAACAACATCGCGGCGCCGAGCGCGAACAGCAGCACTGCCGTCGCAAGCTGGCTCGTTCCGTCACCCGGAGAGCGCAAGACCTCGTAGGCGTCCGGGGTTGCGTGCCGCGCGTACGCAGCAATCGGCAGCGTCGCGACCAGCCAGTCGAGCATCCGGTCGTGAGACGGTCGGCGGTATTCCCGCGCGCCGAGGGCGAGTGCGAGCGCCGCGAGCGCACAGCCGACGGTGAGTGCCGTCACGCCGCCACCGATCGCCTGATCGATCGCACGCGCGGTCGCGGTCGATCCCGCCCAGTAGACAAAGGCAACCACGGCGCCGGTGGTGACGAGCGGATTCAAGCGGCGCAGGCCCGCGGCGCCCGCGGCCGCGATCAGCACCAGCGTCCCAACCGAACCGATGGCGTAACCCGCCCTCGGCGCGATCAGCGTGGTTATCCAGAGGCCGACCAGGAGGAATCCAGCGAGACAGAGGCCCTCCTCGACGCCGGATGCGTGCAGGCGCCTGGTGACCGTGAGCCACTCGGCGGCGAGCACGGCGACCAGTCCCGCGACGAGCAAGGTGGCCTCGTCGTCGAGTCCAGCAATCGAGAAGAGCAGCGCGCCCGCAAGCACGGCCGCAATGAACCCCAGCACGAAGAGCGCGATGCGAGCAAGCGGGCCGGTGCTGCGCCAGCCACCAGCACGCTCCGTCACGGCGGCGCGCGGAACCGCGTCGCCGAGCTCCGAAGCGACCTCGAGCCAGCGTTCTTCGTCAGGCGACGGACGCCAACGGCTCATGGGCTGGGTTCCCGGAGGCGTCGGCGCAATTGCCACAGCGTGGCCGCCGCGGCGCACACGACGATCAGCACGAACCCGAGCGACGCGGTCATGCCATGGAGACGCGGCACGACGGCGACACAGATGCCGATCGCCGCGTACACGATGCCGTACACAAGGAACGCCTCGCGGCCCGTGTCGAGGCCACGGCGGACCGACGCCCAGGCGAGCGCCGCCAGCAGCGGCAGCCCGGCGACGAGCCACGGCCACTCGCGGCACCACGCGATTGCCCCCCAGAAAGCCAGGTTCGCCGCGTAATGGTCGAACACGTTGCTGAAGGGTGTTTCCGGTCGCGCGCGGCGGTCGGCATAGCGCCAGGCCGCGATCACTGCCGCACAGGCGAGTGCGCGGGAACCAAGCATCGGCGTCGAGTACGAGAAATGCAGCGCGTCGCCGAGCGTGCCGCCCACGCCGAACCATCCGGCGAGCGACGTGAGGGACGCCGCCAGCACGAGCGGCGAGGCAAACGCATACGCAATGGCCGCGTGGACGGCCGCCAGCAGCAACAAGTGCCACGACCACCACGGGCCGAGCAGCGCGAACTGACGCTCGGCATAAGCGAGGTCCGTGCTCGCGAGCAGCACGGCGAGGAACAGCAGGTAGTCTCCGGCGACGGTGAGAGGGCGGCCTGCCCGCTTGGCGCGCACGGCGGGCACGGCGCACAGGACCGCGGCCAGCGCACCTGCCAGCACGATGGCCAGGGGACCGATCCGCTCGAGGTTCCGGGCGAGGACGAGCCCCACGCCAGCCATCACCAGCAGCACGCCCGCGTACATCGTAGCGCGCAACTCCTGGTGCAGGGAGAACACGTCCCCGCGATCGCGGGCCAGGGCGCGCGACGCCGTGGCGTCGTCAATCACCCC
>JBAVJR010000201.1:0-5587 GCA_049687855.1 Steroidobacteraceae bacterium
CAGCGTGAGGAAGGTGTTAGGGGTATGGGGTTAGGGGTTCGGGGTTAGTCGGAATGGAGCTGCTGCAACATCCAGTTCAGCGACACCTCCGACTATCCCCTATCCCCTATCCCCTATCCCCTGACCCTACTCCCGGGCCAGCGCCTGGACGAGCCGGAATTCGCAGGTCTTGAATACCAGGTAGGCGGCCATGCTGATAATGCCGGTCGCGAGCAGTTCGACCAGCTGACGCAGGCCGCCGTCCATGACGGCTTGCCAGCCGTATTCGTACAGCAGTTCGACGTTGGCTGACAGCAGCATGAAGAGGTTCAGGGTGCCGACGCCGAAGACGAAGAATGCGAGGCACAACACCACGAACGTCGCCCAGCGCCGGGAAAGCACGGCACGCTGAAACCATCGCTTGAGCATCGGCGGCCTCCCGTCTCGGACCGGTTTCGGCGAGTCTAGCGCAGTCCGCAGCGCATTCCCGCAGCCGCGCAGCGGAAAATCGCGCCAGCCGCGAGGGCCGGGGCGACGGCAAACCGGTTAAAATTTCCGTACCGGATCACCCCACAGGAAGCGAAGCCATGCCCCTCGTCTCGATGCGCCAGCTGCTCGACCACGCTGCCGAAAACCACTACGGCCTGCCGGCGTTCAACGTCAACAACCTCGAGCAGGTCCGCGCGATCATGGAAGCGGCCGACGAGACCAACAGCCCGGTGATCATGCAGGGCTCGGCTGGCGCGCGTAAGTACGCGGGCGAGGCGTTCCTGCGCCACCTGATCCAGGCGGCCATCGAGTCGTATCCGCACATCCCGGTGGTCATGCATCAGGATCACGGCCAGTCGCCGGCCGTGTGCATGAGCGCCATCCGCTCGGGCTTCTCGAGCGTGATGATGGACGGATCGCTCAAGGAGGACGGCAAGACGCCCTCCTCCTACGAATACAACGTCGAGACCTCGCACAAGGTCGTCGAATTCGCGCACTCGATCGGCATCACGGTCGAAGCCGAGCTCGGCGTGCTCGGCTCACTGGAGACGATGAAGGCGGACAAGGAAGACGGTCACGGCGCCGAAGGCCACATGACGCGTGAGGACCTGCTGACCGACCCCGACCAGGCCGCCGACTTCGTCAAGCAGACGCAGTGCGACGCGCTGGCAATCGCCATCGGCACCTCGCACGGCGCCTACAAGTTCACGCGCAAGCCCACGGGCGACATCCTCGCCATCGAGCGCATCAAGCAGATCCATGCGCGCATCCCGAACACGCACCTGGTGATGCACGGCTCGTCGAGCGTGCCGCAGGAATGGCTCGAGGTCATCCGCAAGCACGGCGGCCAGATGAAGGAAACCTATGGCGTGCCGGTCGAGGAGATCGTGACGGGCATCAAGCACGGCGTGCGCAAGATCAACATCGACACCGACATCCGCCTGGCGATGACGGGCGCGATCCGCAGGCACCTGTCCGAGAAGCCCTCCGAGTTCGATCCGCGCAAGTTCCTGGCCGACGCACAGACGGCCGCCCGGGGCATCTGCAAGCTGCGCTACGAAGCGTTCGGCTGCGCGGGCCAGGCGTCGAAGATCAAGCCGCTGTCGCTGGAGAAAATGGCCGAGCGCTACAAGAAGGGCGAGCTGAACCAGGTCGTCAACTGACGACCTGGGGACATTCGCCAGCATGACTTCCCTGTTCGACCGGGTTCCGATGACCCGCGGCCCCGGCCTGAAGAACCGCTTCATGCTCTCGCCGCTCACCAACCTGCAGAGCCACGCGGACGGCACGCTCTCCGACGACGAGTACCACTGGCTCACGTTGCGCGCACGGGGCGGCTTCGGCGCCACCGCGACCTGCGCGTCGCACGTGCAGGCGCAGGGACAGGGGTTTCCAGGCCAGCTCGGGTGCTGGTCGGACGCGCACCTGCCCGGACTGGCGCGACTCGCGGCGGGCATCAAGGCCGCAGGCAGCGCCGCTTACGTGCAACTGCATCACGCCGGCATGCGCTCGCCGCAGGACCTGATCGGCACGCAACCCGTCTGCCCGTCCGATGATCAGGAAACGGGTTCACGGGCGCTCACGCTGGCGGAGGTCGAACAGCTGCGCGAGGACTTCATCGCAGCCGCGGTGCGCGCCGAGCACGCCGGCTTCGACGGCGTCGAGCTGCACGGCGCGCACGGCTACGTCCTGAGCCAGTTCATGAGCAGCACGTACAACCGGCGTGACGACCGTTACGGCGGTTCGCTCGAGAACCGTTGCCGGCTCGTCTACGAAATCGTCGCTGGCATCCGCACCCGCTGCCGACCGGACTTCACGCTCGGCATCCGCGTTTCGCCGGAGCGTTTCGGGCTGTTGCTCGGCGAGATGCGGGAGGCCGTGCAGGGCCTGATGCACGACGGCCGGCTCGATTTCATCGACCTGTCGCTGTGGGACGTGTTCAAGGAACCGAACGAGGACGGCTACAGGTCCAGGCCGCTGGTCGACTGGTTCACGGACCTGGACCGGCGCGACGTGAAGGTCGGCGTGGCCGGCAAGATCATGGATGCAGCGACGGCGCGCAGGTGCCTCGAGCACGGCGCGGATTTCGTCACGATCGGACGGGCAGCGATCCTGCACCACGACTTCCCGGAGCGGGTGCGTGCGAACCCCGATTTCGCCTCGATGCCGCTACCCGTCAGCGTGGAGCACCTGCGCGCGGAGGGCCTGGGCCCGGCGTTCGTCGGTTACATGAAGACGTGGAAGGGTTTCGTCGCGGAGGCGTGAGGGCGACCCGCCCTCTGCCGTCGCACGCAGAGCGGAGTCAGGCGCTCCAGCGGATCAGGCCGCTCCAGGCCGTGAACAGCACCAGCACGCCGAAGGCGATGCGGTACCAGGCGAACGGCACGAAGGTGTGCGTCGCCACGTAGCGGATCAGCCAGCGCACGCAGGCAAACGCCGAGACGAACGCGCTCACCATGCCGACGACCCAGATGCCGAGATCGTCCAGCGCGAGCAGCTCGCGTTCCTTGTACAGCGAGTACAGCGACGCGATGCCCAGCGTCGGGATCGCCAGGTAGAACGTGAATTCCGTGGCGACCTGGCGCGACAGCCCGAACAGCATGCCGCCGATGATGGTGGCACCCGAGCGGCTGGTTCCCGGGATCAGGGCGAAGGCCTGCGCGATGCCGACCTTCAGCGCATCGAGCGGCGTCATCTCGTCGACCGAGCTGACCCGCACGGTGTGCGTGCGCCGTTCGGCCCAGAGGATGACGAGGCCGCCGATGATGAAGGCCGCTGCCACCGTCGGTGCATTGAACAGGCTCGCCTTGAGCGCGCTGCCGAACGCCATGCCGAGCGCCGCGAGCGGCACGAACGCAATTGCGACGTTGAGCAGCAGGCGGCGGGCAAGCGGATCGCTGGTGGCATTCGACAGCACTGTGCCGATCTTCGCGCGGAATTCCCACACCACCGCCAGGATCGCGCCCGACTGGATGACGATTTCGAACAGCTTGCCGCGCGCGTCGTGAAAATCGAGCAGCTCGGCTGCCAGGATCAGGTGCCCTGTGCTCGACACGGGCAGGAACTCGGTGAGTCCTTCGACGACCCCGAGGATGGCCGCCTTCAGCAGCAGCACGGGATCCACGGCGGTCAGTCCAGCGAGCAGGCGAGGCAGTACATGTAGGTGTTGCGCGGGTCGCTCAAGCGCGACACGCGGCCGAGCTCCGCCACCACCGGCTGCACGCTGCGCGGCAGCAGTTGTGGCCACATCGACTGCGGCACCAGCGGCCCGAGGAGCCGCGCGATCGATGCCTGCACACGCAGGCCGAGTGCGTCGCCGAAGCCGACTTCGACGTCGTAATACTCGACGTCGTAGTCCTTGCCGAGCCTGGCGAGCTCGGCCGCGAGCTTCACTGCGTCTTCGTAGCCCCCGAGCTGGTCGACGAGGCCGAGACGCTGCGCATCGATCCCGGACCACACACGGCCCTGCGCGATCGCATCGATCGCGGCGACGTCCTGCTTGCGCGATTTGGCCACCATGCCGATGAAGCGACGGTACTCGTGCTCGATGCTCTGCTGCAGGATGTCCTTGGTCGGTTCACCCATCGGCCGCACCGGGCTGAATTCCCCGGAGAGCGCGGTGGTGCCCACGCCGTCGACGTGCACTCCCATGCGCTCGAGCGTGCGCTGGAACGTGGGGAACATCGCGAAGATGCCGATGGAACCGGTCAGCGTCGCCGGGCTCGCAACGATGCGGTCCGCATCCATTGCGATGTAGTAGCCGCCCGAGGCAGCGAGGCTGCTCATCGACGCGACCACCGGCTTGCCGGCAGCCTTCAGCTCACCGACCTCGCGCCGAATGACTTCGCTCGCGAAGGTGCTGCCGCCCGGGCTGTCGATGCGCAGCACGACGGCCTTCACGTCCTCGTCGAACCGCGCCTCGCGCAACTGGTCGGCGAGCGTGTCCGAACCGATGGTGCCCGGCTGCTGCTCGCCCGGCACGATCTCGCCCGAGGCGACGATGACGACGATCTTGTCGCCCGGCCTGGTCGACAGGGCCTTCGAGGAGTGCACGTTCGCGAGGTACGACCACAGGTCGACGCCCTTGTACGAATGCGCGTCCTCGTCGGTGCCGGTGATTTCGGCAACGCGTTCCTCGGCGCGGTAGCGTCCTTCGAGGTTCGTGACGAGCCCGGCGTCGAGCGCGAGCTTCGCCAGGTCGCCGTCGACCTTGCGCAGTGAGTCGGCGGCGTTGTCCGCGTAGTCCTGCAGGACGGCAGGCTGGATGCCGCGGGCCTGCGCCACGTCGGCCTTCCACGTCGTCCAGACGGAGTTGAGCCAGGCGAGGCTCTCCTCGCGCTCGGCGGCCGACATGTCGTTGCGAGTGAACATCTCGACCGCCGACTTGTACTGGCCGACGCGGAAGACATTCCAGTCGACCGCCAGCTTGTCGATCGCATCCTTGACGAACAGGCCGTAGTTCGCAAAGCCGTCGACGTAGGCGATGCCCTGCGGGTCGAGGTAGATCTCGTCGGCGTGCGCGGCGAGGTAGTACTGCGGCTGGTCGTAGTACTCGCCGAAGGCGATGACCGGCTTGCCGGTCTTGCGGAAGCGGTCGATGGCGGCCGCGACTTCCTGCAGCTTGGCCGTGCCGCCGCCGTCGAGTCCGCCGAGGTCGAGGTAGAGCGAACTGATGCGCTTGTCCTTCCGGGCGGCGTCGATCGCGTCGACGACGTCACGCAGTCGCGTCTCGGTGGGACCCTGGCGCAGGCTCTCGCTGACGGCGCGCTCGAACGGATCGCCCGACAACTGTTCGACCAGCGGGCCCTGCGGCGCGATGACGAGCGCCGCGCGGTCGGGAACCAGCGGGATCGGCCGCGAGAAGATCGCGCCGATCACGCCGAAGATCAGCAGCAGCAGCAGCAGGTGCAGGATCTTGCGCAGGCCGTCCAGGCCCGCCCAGATCCAGTGCAGCAGCTTGCGGATGGCACGCATTCCCGCGCGCCCCTGCGAGCTCAGACCTTCTCTTCGATGCGGGCCGACTTGCCCGTGCGCTCGCGCAGGTAGTACAGCTTGGCGCGGCGGACGTTGCCACGGCGCTTGACCGTGATCGCGCCCAGCGCCGGGCTGTAGCTCTGGA